>NZ_QORZ01000019.1:0-213461 GCF_008368785.1 Bacillus sp. AY3-1
TCGAATCATCTAAGTCAAAATGGATAAGATGAACGTTCAACGACTATCTCGTATAACTGACGAGAGTACATCACAAGCCTATGGTGATGGAAAAATCCTCTATCTCTAAAGAGATAAACATATAGTCTGCGCTCATGTGAAAACATGAGAAGTTCATAAGAGAACTGGCTAAGGAATTGCGCCCCTAGTTGAACGAGATAAATTTAATTAAATCTATCAAGTCTCATTGAATCTACCGAATCTATGCATTATGGTAAATTCAATGAGGTGAGAATAATAATGAAATTTTCACGAGTTAGTCAAGTATCGGAATTAACAGGTTTGTATCCTAGTAGTCTTAGGAGAATGCTGGTGGAACACGCTACGATTCAGAAGAACAAATCTTCCATTAAAGGAGTTACATTCTGATGATATTGGCGAAGAAAGTCAGACTGATTCCAACGCCTGAACAAGAAAAAATGCTTAGAAACCATGCTGGTGCTGCAAGATTCGCTTATAACTATTGTAAAAGAATGAGTGATAGATACTATAAGCTATTTGGAAAACCTGTTTCACAGTTAGCTTTACAGAAACGATTTACAAAGATCAAGAAGCGAAAGAGATATGAGTGGTTAAATGACATTAATGCACAAGTTCCCAAACAGGCTTCAAAAGATTTTGACAAGGCGAGGAAAAATTCGTTTGAAAAGTACCAAAATGGTTATCACACTTCTTATAAATCCAAAAAAGATTTAATCCAAGGATTTTATGCCAATTATGAAAGACTGATTATAAGAGAGAAAGTAGTTCATATTCAGTCCATTGGAGAAGCGAAAACAAGCCAATAACTACCAAGAAACAAAAAAACATCAAATCCAAGAGTTACCTTTGATGGTCGTCACTGGTGGATTAGTGTAGGGTTCAAAGAATCCTTTGAAGCACAAGAATTAACCGATGAGTCGATTGGTGTGGATGTTGGTTTAAAAGAGCTGTTTGTGGCTTCTAATGGTACGAAAGAACGAAATATAAACAAAGATGCCAAGGTTAAAAAACTTTTGAAAAGGAAAAAGTCAGCACAAAGAGATATGTCTAGAAGATTTAAAAAAGGTGTAAAAATTCAATCTGCCGGATATGAAAAAGCTAAAACTGAGCACCTGCGGTTATCTAGGAAAATTATGAATATCCGAAATAACCATATCCATCAAGCAACAGCTAAATTAGTGAAAACCAAACCAATGAGGATTGTTGTGGAAGACTTATCTATCTCAAACCTGTTAAAAAACAAAAAACTATCGAAAGCATTTTCATTTCAAAAATTAAACTTCTTCTTTCAATGTTTATCATACAAGTGCGAGAAGTATGGCATTGCGTATGTAAAAGCTGATAAATGGTTCGCCTCAAGCCAGATTTGCTCATGTTGCGGAGTTAAATACGACCATTCAGTTCAACCAGAAGGACAGTGGAGTTTAAAAATACGTGAGTGGCGTTGTGTTCCATGCAATAGCCATCACGATAGGGATGTAAATGCTGCGATAAATTTATCAAGATGGGTAAAATAAAAGCTTGATAATAGGAGGTAACGATACTGCCTCGTGTGGAGTGTTATACCCCTCGTCCCTTCGGGGTTGCGAGAACACGATGAAGCACTAACTTGTGTAAATTTGATTGAATTGTATAGATTTAGTTAAGTTTATCGTATCGGAATAAAGGATACGGCAGGAGAAATTACAAAAGCAATTATGACAGGTGTATTGAATCCAGATTGGTCGTATGTATCTTTGTCAGATGGTGAAGATTTATTACATGGCTTAATTGATACGTTGGCAATTGCGATATTAGGTACATTTATTTCTGCCTTTTTATCTGTTCCATTCGCTTTTTGGGCGGCAACGAATATGAGCAGTAGAAAATTAACGGCAGGAACTGGGAAATTTGTACTTAGTTTTGTTCGTACATTTCCTGAATTAGTTATGGCTCTTTTATTTATAAAAGCTGTTGGACCAGGCTCCTTTGCCGGAGTTCTAGCTTTAGGATTACACTCTATCGGAATGTTAGGGAAATTATATTCAGAAGGAATTGAAAATATAGATAAAGGACCGACGGAAGCGTTAATAGCTACAGGTGCGAATCGCTTTCAAATACTTTGGTATGCAGTATTGCCACAAGTATTACCGGATTTTCTATCGTATACGTTATACAGGTTCGAAATTAATGTACGATCCGCTGCTATTTTAGGTGTTATTGGAGCAGGTGGGATTGGTACGCCTCTAATTTTTGCACTGAGTTCACGCAATTGGTCTCGTGTGGGGATTATTTTATTGGGTATTATTTTAATGGTAATTATCATTGATTTTATTTCAAGTTCGATACGGAAGAAAATTGTATAATTTATTTTAAGCACCTATAAAAGGTGCTTTTTTATATAATAAGAATAATAAATGTGAGCAATAGGGGGAATAATTTGGCTTTACAGCACGAGTTTGTATTTGTTTCGAATGAAGAAAAAAGGTTGGATTTTATAGGTATAGATTGGATTGAACTTTGTTTTCTATATAAAGAAGAGGCAACGATAGATGAGTGTGTTGTATTAAGTGATGAGCTAATCGTATATCTATTAGATTTTACCCATTGGATTCCGACCTATTATCCAGCGAAAAGAGCAGAAGGATTTGGAATTCACTATTATGGTATTACGAAAATAGAACAGCAAGGGGCAGTGATAGCAGAACAGTTATTTTGTTCGCTAGTTAACATGTTTTCTCTAGCGCCAGAAACAATCGAACTGACAGGGCAGTTTCAATGGGAAAATGATAATAATACTGATGGAGAATATGAAAGATACGTATTTGATCGAGATAAATTATGCCAAGATTTAAATTCTTTTATTCGTTTGCTTTGCAGAGTGAAAAATGGGGAAGGATATATTTTGCATTATGGAATTTGAAAATGATGAATAAATATACAGATAATTCCCTTTCTTTTTAAAATAAAAATAATGAAAAAGTATGTCATATTGAATACCCATACATTCCCGAAATCATTGATTTTTTTATGAAAAACCAAAAAAATATCAACATATTTGTCGATACATGTTGTATAATCTTGCGTGGGAAGCTATCATATAAATGTATAAAACGTTTACTAATATAAGCGAAGGGAAGAATAGCATGTCACATTCAATCGAACAACTTTCTATCAACACGATTCGCACATTATCCATCGATGCGATTGAAAAAGCAAACTCTGGTCACCCAGGAATGCCAATGGGTGCAGCACCAATGGCTTATACATTATGGACTCAATTTATGAAACACAATCCAAATAACCCAACGTGGTTTAACCGTGATCGTTTCGTATTATCTGCAGGTCATGGTTCAATGTTACTATACAGCCTACTTCACCTATCTGGTTATGATCTAACAATGGATGACTTAAAGAACTTCCGTCAATGGGGAAGCAAAACTCCAGGACATCCTGAGTACGGTCATACAGCAGGTGTAGACGCAACTACTGGTCCACTTGGACAAGGTATTGCAACTGCTGTAGGTATGGCAATGGCTGAAAGACATTTAGCGGCTAAATATAACCGTGATGCGTATAATGTAGTAGATCATCATACATACGCTATTTGTGGTGATGGAGATTTAATGGAAGGCGTTTCTGCTGAAGCATCTTCATTAGCTGCTCATTTACAATTAGGTCGTCTTGTTGTGCTTTATGATTCAAACGATATTTCATTAGATGGCGATTTAAATCGTTCATTCTCTGAAAGTGTAGAAGATCGTTACAAAGCATACGGATGGCAAGTAATCCGTGTTGAGGATGGAAACGATATTGAAGCTATCGCGAAAGCAATCGAAGAAGCGAAAGCTGACGAAAAACGCCCAACGCTAATTGAAGTAAGAACGACAATTGGTTTCGGTTCTCCAAACAAATCAGGAAAATCAGCTTCACATGGTTCTCCACTTGGTGTAGACGAAACAAAATTAACGAAAGAAGCATATGCTTGGACTGCTGAGCAAGACTTCCATGTAGCAGAAGAAGTATATGACAACTTCCGTAAAACTGTACAAGATGTTGGTGAAACTGCGCAAGCAGCCTGGAACACTATGCTAGGTGAATATGCACAAGCATACCCAGAATTAGCAAACGAATTACAAGCGGCAATGAATGGTCTTCTTCCAGAAGGTTGGGAGCAAAACTTACCAACTTATGAATTAGGATCAAAAGCAGCAACTCGTAATTCTTCAGGTGCTGTAATTAATGCAATTGCAGAGTCTGTACCATCATTCTTCGGTGGATCTGCTGACCTTGCTGGTTCTAACAAAACATACATGAATAACGAAAAAGACTTTACAAGAGATGATTACAGCGGAAAAAACATTTGGTACGGTGTACGTGAGTTCGCAATGGGTGCAGCAATGAACGGTATTGCACTACATGGCGGTTTAAAAACTTACGGTGGTACGTTCTTCGTATTCTCTGACTACTTACGTCCAGCAATTCGTCTTGCAGCATTAATGCAATTGCCAGTAACGTATGTATTCACACACGACAGTATCGCTGTTGGTGAAGATGGTCCAACACATGAACCAATCGAGCAATTAGCAGCGCTACGTGCAATGCCAAATGTATCTGTTATTCGTCCAGCTGATGGTAACGAATCTGTTGCAGCTTGGAGACTAGCTCTAGAATCTACAAACAAACCAACTGCTTTAGTATTAACTCGTCAAGACCTTCCAACATTAGAAGGTGCAAAAGAAGATACGTATGAAAAAGTAGCAAAAGGTGCATATGTAGTTTCTGCAAGCAAGAAAGAAACAGCTGATGTAATCTTACTTGCATCTGGATCTGAAGTAAGTCTAGCTGTTGAAGCGCAAAAAGCGTTAGCAGTAGACGGCGTTGACGCAGCTGTTGTCAGCATGCCATCTATGGATCGCTTTGAAGCTCAAACAGCTGAGTACAAAGAATCTGTATTACCAAAAGCAGTAACAAAACGTTTCGCAATCGAAATGGGTGCTACATTCGGATGGCACCGTTACGTAGGTCTTGACGGAGATGTGTTAGGTATCGATACATTCGGTGCTTCTGCTCCTGGTGAGAAGATTATGGAAGAGTATGGATTTACTGTAGAGAACGTTGTTCGTAAAGTAAAAGAAATGCTTTAATGATTTTAGAAAAATCTCTCCGGCATGGAGAGATTTTTCTATGTAAATGAGTTTTTTCGACAGAAAAAGTTTTTTATCTCTCCGCAGTCAGACAATCATTGCAAAATTTCTTCTATATAATGAAGGGAAAAGGTTGTCCAGATTGGGAGGCGAAAGATGAAAACGTATGAATTGTATTTAATTCAAGAGGATATTGCGAAAGCTTACTTTGGTCGTGAATATTTGTTTTTTGATTTATTTGCTAGATTTTCAGAATCTGGGTCCCTTTCGGAGAAAAAAGTGTTATATAAACAAATGATGTATATAACGATGCCATTACAAGTAATGAAAATTCACCATAAATTAGAACAAGCTTTGCGTGTTCTTGGTAAATATGATCGAACACATCATACACATACACTTTATACAGGAGCGGAATACGGCGAAATAATGGTGAAACCGCACTATATTCGCATGAACACCTCTGGAAACGTTTCTATGGAAACGACTTTCTTTGAGGTGTTAAGAAAGTGTGAATTAACATTTTTAGCTATGGATTATGAAAATACAAAGTACGGATGGCTGAATCCTCTAAAACAAGTACGAACATATGTGTAAAAAATGTCGAATTGTATCTTGTCTTATTGAAAAGGTTTTAGTACACTGTAAGGTAGACAACATGAAGGAGGAAAATATATGCCAATTTGGTTAGGTATTCTAGTGGGCGTAGTAGCACTAGTAGCAGGCGTGGCGTTAGGATTTTTCATTGCCCGCAAATACATGATGAACTACTTAGAAAAAAATCCACCAATTAATGAACAAATGTTAAAAATGATGATGATGCAAATGGGACAAAAACCTTCCCAAAAGAAAATCAATCAAATGATGAGCGCGATGAATAAGCAACAAACGAAATAAGCGCTAAAAGACACTCGCTAAGAGTGTCTTTTCTTTTTGTTAGTTATGCAGTTTAAAACTTTTAAAAATTCAGTATTTTTGGTAAACTGAAAACATCGCTCATTTTAAGGGAGGAGGATAAAAATGAAGGTATTTATTAATTTAGCGTGGTTTTTTAAACAAGAAAAACGAGCGTACATAATCGGAATTATTATGTTATTTGGTGTCGCGCTTCTTGAACTTGTAGCTCCGAAAGTACTAGGTATTGTAGTAGATGAAATTAATAATGGAACATTAACATCTGAAAAATTGTTGAAGTGGGTTATTCTGTTAGTAGTTGTAGGGATTACTATGTACATATTACGTTATTTATGGCGTATTATGATTTTTGGATCTTCGTTAAAACTAGCCCGTCAATTACGAAAGAATTTATATGAACATTTTACAAGGATGAGCCCATCTTTCTATCAATCACGTCGTACGGGTGATTTGATGGCGCATGCGACTAATGATATTCAGGCGATTCAACAAACTGCTGGATCGGGTGTTTTAACACTTGTTGACTCATTAGCGGTTGGGGGATGTGTACTCGTAGCGATGGGTTTTACAATTAGTTGGAAGTTAACATTGTTAAGCTTAATTCCAATGCCGATTGTAGCGATTTCGACAAATTATTATGGAACGTTATTACATAAAAGATTTCATAAAGCGCAGCAATCGTTTTCAGAAATCAATGATAAAGTGCAAGAGAGTATGAGTGGAATGAAGGTAATTCGATCACTTGGACAAGAGAAAGAAGATTTACAAGCATTTCGAAAAAAATCAGAAGATGTTGTACATAAAAATATGTTAGTCGCACGTATTGATTCGTTGTTTGATCCAACAATCTCTCTTATCGTTGGATTTTCTTTTTTAATTGCAGTGTGTTACGGGTCATTATTAGTTGTGAGAGGTGAATTAACTGTAGGTGATCTCGTTACATTTACAACGTATTTAGGTACCCTCGTTTGGCCAATGTTAGCCTTTGGATGGTTGTTTAATATTATGGAGCGTGGGCGTGCTTCGTATGACCGTGTAGAAAAAATTCTCTCACAAAAATCAGATGTAGTAAATAGAGAAGATGCTGTACATAAAGTAGCAAGCGGTGATGTTACATTTGCGGTCGATTCATTTTCATATAAGAAAAATGAACGGTTACAGCTAATAGAGGTTCACTTTGATTTGAAGAAGGGTGAGACACTAGGCGTTGTCGGACGTACAGGAGCAGGGAAAACGACTTTATTAAAATGTTTAATCCGTGAGTATGATCATTTTAGTGGTGAATTAAAAGTTGGGGAGCGGGATATTCGCGATGTAACACTTTACGGTGTCCGTTCTGCCATTTCATACGTGCCGCAAGATCATTTTTTATTTTCAGCGAGTATTGGGGAGAATATTGCCTTCGGAAAGGCGGATGCTACATATAATGAAATAACCCGCGCTGCAGAGATTGCTTGTATTCATGATGATATCCTTCAATTTTCAGAAGGGTATGAAACAGTAGTAGGAGAAAGAGGCGTTTCGTTATCTGGAGGCCAAAAACAGAGAATCTCTATTGCACGTGCTTTATTAACGAATGCGGAAATTTTAATTTTAGATGATTGTTTATCAGCGGTAGATGCAAAAACAGAAGAAACGATTTTAAATGCATTAAAGAGGGAAAGAGCAGGAAAAACAACGATTATTACTGCTCATCGTTTAAGTGCAATTCAACATGCCAATCTTATACTTGTTGTGGATGAAGGCAGAATTGTACAACGAGGTACACATGAACAATTAATGGAAGAAAACGGTTGGTATAAAGAAATGTACGAGAGCCAGCAGTTAGAAGCATTAGTCGAGAAAGGAGGCGTATGATGACCGGGAAGAAGCGGAGTGATTTAAGTAGATTACTTTCTTATATGAAGCCATATAAAAGGTTGCTATCTTTAGCATTTATCTTTTTAGTTGGTGCAACTGTAACTGAAATGATGGGTCCTTTTTTAATTAAACAATTTCTTGATGAACATTTAGTACCACGTAACTTTGATCAATCAGCACTTGTTACTCTATTTGTAGTGTATCTTATTGCTCACTTATTAAAAGTATTATTTACTTATTTAGACTTATTGTATTTTCAAAATATCGCTTTTAAAATTGTTCAAGATATGCGTGTTGAAGTATATGATCATGTTCAAAAGTTGTCATTAAGTTTCTTTGATCGTACGCCGATTGGTACGCTTGTATCGCGCATAACGAATGATACGGAAGCAATTAAAGATTTTTATGTCAGTGTATTATCCACATTTGTCAAAAATGTAGTCTTTTTAATAGGTATTTTAGTAGCAATGTTTTTATTAAATGTAAAACTAGCTCTATTTTCTCTCGTATTAATTCCGATAATGTTTGCAATTATGGTGCTATATCGCCGGAAGAGTGCAGCCTTTTATTTAGAAGTACGTAATCAATTAAGCGTGTTAAATGCGAAGTTAAATGAGTCCATTCAAGGAATGAATATTGTTCAAGTGTTCAGACAAGAAAAGCGTATGAGAAAAGAGTTTGAAGAAGTGAATAATAAACATTATAGTGCAGGGCGGCGGACGTTAAAATTAGACGCGTTACTTTTACGTCCAGCAACTGATTTAGTTCATATTGTGGCTATTGCGTTAGTACTTGGTTTATTTGGAATTGATGCTTTGAAGAGTCCTGTTGAAGTAGGTGTCTTATATGCGTTTGTTAACTATATACATCGTTTCTTCCAGCCTGTAAATGAGATGATGATGAAATTATCATTTTTCCAACAGGCACTTGTTTCATCATCACGTGTATTTCATTTAATGGATGAGAAAGATTTAGCGCCAGTTCAAAAAGGAGATGGAAATCCTCAAGTCGTTAATGGAGAAATTGAATTTAAAAATGTTACTTTTTCGTATGATGGAAAACGTGATGTTTTAAAAAATGTATCTTTTCACGTGAAACAAGGGCAAACAGTGGCTTTCGTTGGGCACACTGGTAGCGGAAAAAGTACTATTATGAATTTGTTAATGCGATTTTATAATATTAAGTCTGGAAATATTGTAATAGATGGTGTAGATTTAGAGAAATTTGAAGAAAGAGAAATTAGAAAGAAAATAGGACTCGTATTGCAAGATGCATTTTTATTTGCGGGAAATGTAAAACAAAATATTCGTATGTACAATGAAGAAATTACGGATGAAGAAGTAAAAGAAGCGGCACAATTTGTGCAAGCGAATACGTTTATTGAAAAATTACCAGAACAGTATGAAACGGAAGTAGTAGAAAGAGGAGCTGCATTTTCTAGTGGTCAACGACAATTAATTGCTTTTGCTAGAACGATAGCAACGAATCCGAAAGTATTAGTATTAGATGAAGCAACAGCTAATATTGATACAGAAACAGAAGATGCGATCCAAACAGCATTACAGCAAATGCGAAAAGGGAGAACGACTATAGCAATTGCACACAGATTATCTACAATTCAAGATGCAGATCAAATTTTTGTTATGCATGATGGAGAAATAGTAGAAAGAGGAACACATCAAGAATTACTGAGTGAGCAAGGGTTGTATTATAATATGTATTTACTACAAAATAAAGGGAATTTACAAAAGGCCTTGTAATTACAAGGCCTTTTTACTTTGTTTATAAAATATGTTTGCTCTCAATGTCGATAGTATAAACGTCGAGACTCTTTATTAAAGTTGTACATATTGTATGTATACGAAATGAAAAAAATTGATATGAGCTTTTATATGCAAGATAGATCTAGTTCAAATATTACGTTTATCGATGTGTCTCATTGGGAAGGGAACATTGATTGGAATGCAGTGAAGGGATCGGGTATTTCAGCGGCGTATGCAAAAGCGACAGAAGGTGTGAATAATCTTGATCCTACTTTGGTTCAAAATGTACAAGCAGCGCGAAATGCGAATGTATTAATCGGTGCATACCATTTTGCACATCCAGAACTAAATGATGCAATTTCAGAAGCGAAACATTTTGTGAACATATTACAAAGCAATCAGACAGACTTAATACCAGTTTTAGATTTAGAATCACCGATAGATCCGAGTAATAGTAATTTAACTGGTACTGCTATATTTAATTGGGCAAGAAGTTTCATAAATTATGTGAAACAGGCTACTGGAAAAGATGTCATGTTATATACAGGAGTTTGGTATATTAATGAGTTTGGAATTAACGGATTAAGTGATATTCCACTTTGGATTTCTAAATACTCTAGTACGCCGCCTGCTGATGCTGGTGGATGGACAGAGTGGACAGCAATACACAGATTCTGGTCAAATTTCAGGTGTAGTAGGAAACTGTGACGTATCAGCAGCGGTTTCATTAGAAGCTTTGCAAGGAAATGAAACAAATGGTGATGGAAATGTTTCTCCACCTAGTACTGCTACTGCAGTCTACGGCGTTGCTGTAATTAAAGGCGATAATGTAAATTTACGGAGTGGACCATCTTTACAATCTAGTGTAATTCGCCAGCTAAATAGAGGAGAATCGTATGAAGTTTTGAGTGAACAAAATGGTTGGCTTGCTTTAGGTGGAAACGAATGGATATACTATGATCCAAGTTACATTCAGTATAAACATTATGTGGCGACTATTACTGGTGATAATGTCAATCTGCGGGATGCTCCATCATTAAATGGAAATGTTATAAGACAGTTACATCGCGGTGAGGCTTATAGAGTATGGTGTAAGCAAGATGGTTGGCTTGGTTTAGGTGGAAATGGCTGGATATACTATGATTCAAGTTATATTCAGTATGGTGTACAATAAAATGCACGTAAAAGGTATCTCGCCTGAGATTCCTTTTATGCTGCTATTTGCGGGCAACATGAAACAATCAGTGGAGAATGAGAAAAATCGCTTATTAAAGTCTCTCTTCATTAAAAATATGTAATTTTTACAAAGTGTATATTGAAAGCATAGTATAATATAATGGATGTTTATAAAAATAAATGAAAATGGAATAAAGGAGTAAGGATATGGATTATGTGCTAATAGGTGTGATTTTATTATTATTAGCTGTAGTATTCGTGCTGTTCTATAAAAATAAACAGCTAGAATCAGAGAGTCAGCAAGTAGAATTTGAAAAGAAACAAGCAATTGAAACGTATGAAACTGAAATTGCAGCTACGGTTACAGAGCATAAAGAACAACAAAATACATTAAAAAATATGGAACAGAAGAAATACAATGATTTACAAATAAGTGCAGCTAGAGAACTTGAAAATATGCGTATGATGAAAAATCAATTAGCTATGCAACATAGTAAAGAACGAAGTGAAATACAAGAGAAACATAGTAACGAAATACACATGTTTCAAAAGTTAATTGCAAATTTGCGAGAGTATACGAAAAATGGAGCTGAAGTGAATACACACGAAACATTACATTATATGAAGCGTGGATTCGTAGAACAAGGCATAATACTAGACAATGAATTTCATATTATGCCGAATGTTTTTATTAAAAGTCAGCACGGAGGAAATGATTTTCGCATTCATCATCTTGTCTTAAGTAAAACGGGTATGTATGTACTTGAGACGAAAGAATGGACAGGGAAATTAATTCATGGCTTAACGAAAGAAAATGCTAGTATATATTCATTTATGATTGATGAAATTGGCAAGTATCAACAAGAAGTAGAGAAAGAAGAGACGTTTGAATGTATTACAGGTGAAGATTCATTAACGATACAAGTGAAAAATGAAGGGAATCCAGTATATAGAGCGAAGAAACTATCCCATATTCTATACAATTGTTTGAAAGAAATACAAGTTGATATTGTAAAGGAAAACGTAAAACCGATTGTATATTTTTATAATGAGAGTGGGAAAGAAGTGCTAGATCTGTCTGAAGAAAAAACGCCGAGATTAAAAGATAGAGAGCAAATTGTAATGTTCTTTAGAAATGAGATCTTAACAGGGAAAGTAATATATACAGATCAAGAGTTAGAAAAACTTCGAGAAACCATTAATCGAATAAATTATATAATGAATTAAAAAGAGGTGGGCTTTCTGAGTACTATATTAAGGGGTATTTTGTATGTTTATATTTGTTTGTATATACTAATGTATCTTGCTTTTATGTTTATTATTGGTATGGCTCATACGTCATTAAGTGTAACGAGCGTTTTTGTAATAGTCGTGCCATTTGTTTTATTAGTTATGATTCAAAAGTGGATCTTATATGTTGCTAAAAATCGTAATGAAGAAAAGAAGCAAATGTCGGGAGTGTTAATAGTAGCACTTATTCCGTTAATAGTATGTACTGCACAATTAAGTATGAATACATACACTTCAAAGTTTAATCAAGATCGATGGTTACATGCTGAAGATAAACGGGTACATATGGTAGATGATCTAATACAAAAATATAAATTAACAGGAAAATCAAATGAAGAAATTACACAATTATTAGGAACGCCTACTGAAACGAGAAATGGAGAAAACGGGGTTATCACTTCGTACTATCTTGGAACTGAACGTGGCTTTATCCCTATAGATAGTGAACATCTTGTTTTACAATTTGATAAAGATAGTAGAGTTTTGAAATATAAGGTGCAGAGAGATTAAATAAAAAAGAAGCTATATGTTATAGCTTCTTTTTTATTTTTCAATACGTTACGGAAGGGAGAGAAGGGTTTTGAAGGGAATAAGGAATGAAAGTGGAGGTGATGCATATATATAGATGCATTGGGTTATTTTTATCGTGCATAAACGAGCAGCCCGATTATAATCAGTGCGGAATGGACCAAATCGCAACTGATTAAAGTTTCACTGTATCATATTGTATAAATGAAAAGGAGGTAAGACGGTGAAAGCAATCCCGACTGATGTCCTGAGTAAAGAATTAATGGAAAGAGAAGGAGTTATATCTATTACAGTAAAGGAATTTGAAAAGATAGAAGTAGCTGGAGTAGTAGTCGCTGGCCCTGCAGTTATTTTGATTAATCAAGATTAAGTACATATTATTGAAATAAAAAGCATCCATCTAGGATGCTTTTTATTTGTATACAAGGAAGAATATGATGGATAATTGCTTTACTGGAGGGAAAGTCTGTGGCAATTATTATAACGATGTTAGTAATGGGAGTTTTATTAGGATTTGTTGGAGCAGGGGGAGCTGGTTTTATTATCGCAATACTCACTTTAGTATTCCGCATTCCTATTCATGTTGCGCTTGCAACGTCTTTAACTGCAATGGCATTTACGACATTATCTGGGGTTATAAGTCATTATCGTGAAGGAAATGTTGTAGTTACTATAGGAGGGATTGTTGGTGGATGTGGAGCACTTGGTTCTTATATTGGTGCAAAGCTTGGTTCACTTATACCACCGCATCTTCTTCATTGGTTTACAGCTGGGATGTTATTTTTATCTGCAATTTTTATGTTTGTTAAATTAATTAAGTTTCAAAATAGGGAAGAACTACTTTTAGCAGAAATTAAAGATTTTTCGAAAGACAATATAATGAAATGTATATGTCTCGGATTAGTCACTGGAATGATGGCTGGTTCATTTGGGATTGGTTCTGCACCATTTATTCAACTTGGATTAATGGTTCTATTAGGATTAACAATCCAGCAATCTGTAGGAACAACCATGCTTGTCATATTGCCGATTGCGATTGGAGGTGGGCTAGGATATAGTTCAGAAGGCTACCTAGATTATATACTGTTATTGCAAGTATTAATTGGCACGATGTTAGGAGCGTATATCGGGGCGAAGTTTACAAATTATGCACCACGTATGCTTTTGAAGCTTTCAATGATTATGACACCAGTTGTAGCTGGATGTATGTTATTGATGGAATAAAAATAATATAGCAAACTAATATGTTTTACGAATGAATTATGTAAGTAATTCATATTTCCCATATAAAAGGATTTGCTTTAATATAATGAGTGTAAAGTTCGAGTATTCGAAGTACTACTTGAATTATATCCCTATCCCTTTTCTAAAAATGCGAACAAGTTTTGCCCTATTCTATTCAATAATTAATTGCATAGAAATATATTGTTCGATGACCATTATGGAACGTACATAATGGGAAAATCCCGATCCTTAAAGAGGATGCCCCTAATCTTCATGTGAAAATATGATCGGATAAGAAAGCTGACCAATTTATGGTCGGCTTTCTTTTTGTTCAAAAGTTATTTCTTCTTTAATTTCTGTTTGCAATAATAAAGCTTTTCCGAAACGACGTTTACATTCCGCACGAACTTTTTCAATGGCTAGTAGCTGAGTAGTGGCGGGAACTGTTACGATAGCTTGGCGTGGTTTTCGATTTTCTTCACAAAAGACACATTCCACAACATATTTAGAAATCATATTTTCATCCTTCCGTTTTTAATTTCTAAGAAGGGATTGTCTATGAAGTTAATGTGATTTTTCGTCATTAGTTTACTTTTTTCCTCTTTTTTCAAGGAGAAAATGATAAAGAAGGTGAATTTTTGTAGGGGGAGGGATGTATATGGAAAGATGGATAGGTTGTGCAGCAGTATGTATAAATGAAAAAAATGAAGTTTTAATGGTGTTGCAAGGGCAAAAGGGTGAAGAAAAAAGGTGGTCTGTTCCAAGTGGAGGGCTTGAAAAGGGAGAGACACTAGAAGAATGTTGTATTCGAGAAGTTTGGGAAGAAACAGGTTACAATGTGGAAGTTGTAAATAAAATATACGAAAAAGAGGGTATTACATACGGGGTTCCTGTATACGTTCATTATTATGTCGTTAAAAAAATAGGCGGTAGTATGAAAATCCAAGATCCTGATGAGTTAATACATGAAATTGCTTGGAAGAGGATAGATGAAATGAAGGAATTAACGCTATCTTTCCCGGAGGATTATGAGGTTTTAAATAAATATATAAATAAAAAAGCGAGTGTTTAAACACTTGCTTTTTCAATGTATCCACGACAAGAAAAGCGGAACAATAACTAAACTAGCTCCTGCTGTTAAAAGCATAGATAAACTTGCAATGGTTCCTTCTACAGGGCCGATTTCGAATGCTTTTGATGTACCGGTTCCATTTGCGCTAGTGCCTAACATAATGCCTTTTGCGAGCGCTGTTTTAATACGGCATATACGTATGAGAGCAGGTCCGAGCAATGCTCCTGTTAACGCAGTTAAAACAACAAATACAGCTGTTAATTGTGACATACCACCGATCATTTCTGAAATGGCCATTGCAATTGGTGTCGTTACAATATGAGGCGCTAAACTATGTTCTAACGATGAATCAATTTGAAAATAATTAGCTAGTAGTGCTGAAGTAATAACTGATAAAAATGAACCGACAATGACATTAAGTAAAATAGCTATTCCATGTTTCTTGAGTAAATCAAAGTATTTATAGATTGGCCATGCGAAAGCAACTGTTGCAGGCTTTAATAATTCTGTTAACCATTGACCACCTGTTTCATAGGTTTTATAAGGTGTGTCTAGTCCGAGTAATAAAGCAATTAAAATAATAGGGCAGACGAGAAGAGGAGAAAGTAAGCTCCAATTCCAGCGTTGATACATTTTCTTCGATATCCAATATGTGAATAGTGTTAATAGTAAACAAAGAAAACCGATCATTGTGTTGATCCTTTCCGCTTTAGTAGCAATTCTGTTAGGAGTCCTGTAGCGAGAGTGACACAAAGTGTACTAATCATAATAATTAAAATGAGATCGATTCCATATTGTGATAGTGTATCTTTGTAGCGTATGACAGCGACTGCAGAAGGAATGAAAAATAAAATAAGTTCTTTTAATAAAAAGTCTGCTCCGTCCTGTATCCACTCTTTTTTCACTAGGTTAAATTTTAATGAAATTAACAATAAAAAAATACCGATTATACTTCCTGGAACTGGGAGGTGTGCCTGTTTTGCAATCCATTCACCTGTCCAAGCGAAACAAAATAATAATAAAATTTGTCCGCTTAATTTCCACCATTTCATACAGTACCCACCTCTTTCTTTTTTTACATAAAAATTGTAAAAAAGAATTAACAATTTCTACTATACGTTCATTCGAAAAATTTGTCTAATATATAAATTATATGTTATTAATATATTAGATGTATTAATTGAAAGTGAAAAGGGTGTCCAAAATGGAATTACGGCATTTGCAATATTTTGTTGTAGTGGCAGAGGAGTTACACTTTGGACGAGCAGCTGCTCGTTTACAAATGACACAACCACCGCTTAGTCAACAAATTCAGCAATTAGAAAAAGAAATGGGAGTTATGTTATTTTCAAGAACGAAGAGAAAAGTTGAATTAACAGAAGCTGGAGAAATGTTTTTAAAAGAAGTAAAAAAAGCGTTCGAACAAATTGATAAAGCAGTAGAAGTTGCACAAAGTGCCCAAAGGGGAGAAGTGGGCGCACTTTCAATTGGTTTTGTAGGTGCGGCGATATATGATATTTTACCATCTATCGTAAGGGAGTATAGAAAGAAATTTCCGAGAGTGTCTGTTGCATTACATGAACTGTCAACACCGGATCAGGTGCATGCACTTCACGATAACCGTATTGATATTGGCTTTTTGCGTCCGCCAATTCCAACGCAATTACTAGAGTTAGAACCAATTCAAAAGCTTTCTTGTACGTTATGTTTACCGAAGGCACATCCACTTGCTGAAAAGGATGAAATACATATTGAAGATTTAAGAGACGAACCGTTCGTATTTATTACGAGACCGGTATGGCCAGCGTTATACGATACAATTTTATCACTTTGCCGCGACGTAGGATTTAGTCCACACATTGTACAAGAAGCAACGGAATATCAAACAGTTATGGGACTTGTAGCGGCAGGAATCGGAATTACGGTAATACCTGTATCGGCGAATAAATTGTATAAAACCGAAGTCGTATATAAAGAGTTATGTGATTCTAATTTTGTTGCAGAAATGTCAGTAGCGTACAAAAAAATGAATACTAATCCAGAACTTTTAGAGTTTTTGAAAATTGCAAGAGAGAAGAAAAGAATAGAAGTTGAGGATGAGATTAATTAATTTGTTAAAAAGTACACCTCGTTAAACACTAAAGCGGAAATGCATGCATTTCCGCTTTAGTGTTCTTTTTTTAGTTCTTTACTAAAAGTACACCTCGTTAAACACTAAAGCGGAAATGCAATATAATTGCATTTCCGCTTTAGTGTTCTTTTTTTAGTTCTATACTAAAGAGATAAACATGTTCGTTTTCTTGTAATAATTGTTCAATAGCAGTTTTTTCCTCAAGCATTGGAATTCTTACGGTTTCTTTATTCGTTTTTATTATAGCCGCTAAAGTCGTCTTTTGATTGTATGTTAAGTTTATAGCAGATTGAAGAGTAGTAGAGGTAGAGCTATTTATGATTGGAGGTGCTTCTTCAGGAGCGAGCATGGAACTACCTTCAATATTAACATACCAATGTTTTTGCACTTGTACATCTTTATCGAGTTGGGATTGAGGTGGTAAAAAAGAAAGCTTTACTTTCTTTTTTTGAAAATGGGAGGTAGCTATATTCGCAATTACGTTTGTTATTTTACCATTTTGATAATAATCAATTGTAGCATGTATTTCATCTTTTTCATTTTTTAGGGTAACGTTATAAAACATGCTGTCTCCTTCTTGAAAAGGAGTCATTTGTAAAATAGAAGATTGCTCTTCTGTTAATTTGTATGGCTCAACAATGGCGATCTCATTGTTTTTAAGTGAGCTACAACTTGTGAGAAATAATAAAAATAAGATTGATAGTAATTTTATGCGCATGCAACCCCCTCCTTTTTACAATTATATTCTGAATATGATTTATTTTCCATTTTATTTTCTAGGACTAAAGACTTAGAAAAAATTCAGATTGTAGTGCGATGTTTAAAATGTCATATTTTTATACACTAGTAGTATAGAATGAGTATGGTATGAAGTAAGGTAGGGGAAGAACATATGTCTTTATGTCAGTTAGTGAGAAAAAATATAAGAATATTTGCTGCCAAAAGGATGAAGCAATTCATGTGGGTTGCTATGAGTACTATGATTTTATTTTTTATGATATCGCTCCAATTTAATGAAGGAGCTATTGGGAAATTAGAGACTACACTTTTATTTCAAATGAGCTTTTACATGCTGTTTATTGTATTCATTTTTATTTGTATTTTTACTACATATAAAATAACGTTTTCTCTTCTGCAAGTGAGGAAAGAGGAAATTAAATCTTATGTAGCAGAGAGTAGGAAGAGAAATGACGTACTATGTTTATTATGTCAGGAGCAATTATTTATTTATGGAGCAGCGTTTGTTTTTGGATTAGTGAATGGGATGTTATTTTTGAAATTATTTACGATTATCTTTATGAAAATAGCAGGAATACAAGGGATAAATAGTGCACCGATTACAATATATGCAATAGTAGTTGTTAGTATAATTATGATTGGGATCGTCCTATTATCGATGATGCAATGTTTTCGATTTGTTCAAAGTTTACAAGATGAAAATTCGTTTTAATTCAAGGAAAAGGCATGAGAAATCATGCCTTTTCCTATTTTACACATAAAAATAATCATGTTACAGTGTAAAGACCTGACAAAGAATGGGAAGGAAAGGTTGTATAGTATGACAAATGAACAATCAATTGTAAAGGTTGAGCGGTTAACGAAGCGAATCGGTTCAAAGACACTTGTAGAAAATATTAGTTTCGAAGTTAAAAAGGGTGAAGTAGTTGGCTTGCTCGGACCAAATGGTGCTGGAAAAACGACTTTAATGAGAATGATGGTCGGCATGATTCGTATGACAGAGGGTGAAGTTTGGATTGACGGTCAATCTGTAAAACAGCAATTTGAAAGTACTGCTGCGAAAATTGGAGCGGTAATTGAGACACCGGAATTTTATCCTTTTTTGAGCGGCTATGAAAATTTAACATATTTCGGACGAATGAATGGTAACGTGACGGAAGAACGTATCGATGAAGTAGTGAAATTGTTAGGGATGGGACAAGTAATTGACCGAAAAGTAAAAGCATATTCACTCGGCATGAGACAACGTTTAGGAATTGCTCAAGCGCTTATTCACGATCCAGATGTATTAATATTAGATGAACCAACGAATGGATTAGATCCTAGTGGAATACATGAAATGAGAATGTACATAAAGAAAATTGCACATGAACAAGGAAAAGCGGTACTTGTATCTAGTCACTTACTTTCAGAAGTTGAATTAATGTGTGATAGAGTTATCATTATTCAGCATGGAGAATATGTGGCGACGCAAAATATTCAGCATAATCAAAGCGAAGAGATGGAGACAATCCGTATACGTGTAGATGATGCAAATAAAGCAGCAGAAATGTTAGACCAAGATGTTTTAATAAAAGGTAATGATCTACTTATTCATGTAAAAGATGAAGAAATCCCAAATGTTATTCGTATATTGCTTGAGAAAAATATTCAAGTGTATCGTGTATATGAAGAAAGAAAAACGTTAGAAGAGCAATTTTTAGAATTAACAGGGGGAAAAGATATTGTTTAATTTAGTGTATAACGAACTGTATAAAATATTTAAGCGAAAGCGAACGATTATTCCCTTTGCAGTTATTGCAGTATTAATAATTGGATTAGGATGGGTCACGGTAAAGTATTTAGAACCGGAAACAAAAGGATGGAAAGCCGATTATACAGAACGAACTGTAGAAATAGAGAAAAAGCTAGGTATGAAAAAAGAATCTATATTAGCAGAACGATCTGGGGACGAGCTTGTAAAGGAATATCAGCTTAAGATGAAGCATTTAGATACAGATACAGCACCGGCAAGCAGTTCTCCGCTTTCTTTCATGAGAGATACAGGTTTTATCGTATTTCCAATATTGCTCCCATTTATCCTCGTGTATGCAAGTACAATTTTTGCGAATGAATATAGCTGGGGAACATATAAATTTTTAACGATACGACCAGCGAGTCGATTTAAAATTTTGACAGCTAAATTTTTAGCAATTGTGATATTTGCAGCGTTATTGTTTATATTTAATATGATTTTCTCCACTTTATGTGGACTTGTTATTTATAAATTCCAACAGCCTGCATGGAGCGAGCTTATTTTCCAAGATGGAAATATTATAAAACAAAATATTTTTGTGGAAGCTAGTAAGTATTATATTTTATCGTGGTTGCCGACCATTGTGTACGCAGCGTTTGCATTTATGATTTCTGTATTAACAAGATCTAGTGGGGGCGCGATTGGTATTTCAATATTTCTTGCTTTATCAGGAAATATTGCATTACTAGCAGCAACTAGATATGATTGGGCGAAATATTTATTGCCAGCAAACACAGATTTATACAGTATTTCAAAGAATGGAAGTTTTATTGATGGAGTAACATTCCAGTTTGCTTCATGTATGTTATTACTATATGTATTTGTATTTTTAAGCATTTCCTATATAGTATTTTTAAAACGTGATTTAACTTAAAAAAAGGAGCCGTTAAGTATTTCTTAACGGCTCTTTTTTATGCAAAGTGTTTAAGTGCTTTTTCAGCTAACAAAGCGAAGTATTCTGCACTTATAGGTAATGCTTGCTCATCTACTGTAAAAGCTGGATGATGCCATTCATGTGTACCACTCGTTCCCATAAAAACGAATGAACCAGGTATTTCTTGTTGATAAAAAGAAAAATCTTCTCCGGCCATTGACGGGGTAGGAGAGATGATATTTAAATTCATTTTTTCAGCAACTTGAGAGGATAAGTTTGTTAAAGATGTATCGTTATGAACAGCAGGAGGACCTGCATAAAAACGAAATTCTGTTTTTACACCTAATGCATCAGAAACCCCTTGAATAATACGTTTCATTAGTGCAGGAATCTTTTCACGTGTTTCAATTTGGAATGTACGTACAGTTCCTTCCAGCGTTGCTTTTTCAGGAATTACGTTCCACGTATTTCCTGAATGGATGTTTGTGACACTGACGACGGCATTATGTGAAGAGCTTATATTTCGGCTTACAATTGTTTGGAGTGCCATCACGATTTGAGAGGACGCGACAATAGGGTCTACCCCAGCATCTGGTACAGCTGCATGTGTACCAACTCCGTGAATTTCAATTTCAAATCGATCGACCCCAGCCATCAGTGGACCATCTTTAATACCGATTGTACCTACTGGTAAATCAGGTTTATTATGCATACCGAAAATAGCTTGCACGCCATGTAAATGCCCGGCTTCAATTACTTTGCAAGCACCATTGCTACTTTCTTCAGCTGGCTGGAATATAAAGCGTACAGTTCCACCAAGAGAAGATTCTTTTTCTTTTAATAAATAAGCGGCACCTATAATAGCAGCTGTATGAAAATCATGCCCACAAGCATGCATTTTACCGGGAATTTTTGAAGCATACGGTAAATTTGTTTCTTCTTGAATAGGAAGGGCATCAATATCAGCACGGAGTGCTATAATTGGTCCGCTATTATTCCCTGAAATTTCAGCAATAACGCCTGTTTCTAAACTAGAATTTATAATCGTAATGTTTTTCTTTTCTAACCAATTTTTTATAGTCTTCGTCGTTTCAAATTCTACGTATGATAATTCTGGATGCTCATGTAAATTTCGAAGAATAGAAATTAGCATCTCAGTTAATTGCTCTAGATTTGCTGCCACGTATAATGCCTTCTTTCTTAATTAATGTATTTACATTAATTATACAATAAGAAAAGAGAGGATTCTCAAATGAAAATCCTCTCTCGTTTTATGCTGCCAATTTTTTGTGTGTATGATGTTTACGATAACGTCCACGCATTGCATAGGCAATTTGCGGGATTGCAATACCGATTAAAATAAGTGATACACCGATCCATTGTGATGATAGCACCGCTTCTTTTAAAACGAATACAGACATAATTGTTGTAACTGGTAGTTCTGCTGCACCAAGAATAGTCGCTAAGCCAGAACCGATCTTTGGAATACCGATTGTAAAGGCGATAGAAGGAATAACGATACTAAATGTTCCTAATCCTAAACCGTATTTCCAAAGTCCTTCAGAAATTGCACCGCTAAAAATAAATGTTGGCGGGAATACGATCATTACTAAAGTTAAAGCGCCAGTCATTAAGAGAACACCGCGCGGTAATGAAGGCACTTCAACAGCAACTTTTCCGCTCACGAAAATGTATGTTGCGAATGTAACAGCAGATAATAAACCTAGTATGATTCCAGTCATATCGAAATCACCTGCTGACTTTTCTAGTAAACCACTTGATAAAAATGTACCTGCAAGTAAGAAAATAACGGAAATAACCTTTTCTCTTGAAGGGAATGTTTTTGTTGCGACTGCTTCAATAATAATTCCGACCCAAACGAATTGGAATAAAAGTATAATTGCAATAGATGCCGGTACAGTTTTTAATGAAGCATAATAAAAAATTCCAGTAAAACTTGCAGATGTACCTGCAACGAATAAAATTAATGCTTGTTTTAATGGAACACGATGTCTAGAAAATAGAAGTGTAATAGCAAGCAAAATAATCCAACCGAACAAATATTGGCTGCCAATTACCTCTCCAAGTGAAAACCCTTCTGCATAGGCAAGTTTAACGAAAATAGCTAAAATCCCATAACTACACGCTCCTAATAAAACTAAAAGAGAATAACGAAGCATGAAAAATTCCTCCCATCTATATGAAATTGTTCCTAACGGACATATATAACTAGAGGGAAGTATACAAAATTAAAAATAAAGGGTCAAATAAAAGAAAAGTGTGACATTTTATAGAATAATAATAAAAGTATGATATTTATGCATAATCTTGAAATTAGTAATAATAAAAGTATTGTAAAATTAGCTTCGTATTGTATAAAGACAGCATTTGAAAAAAATATTTTTTAGGGAGATAGAAGGGTAGTCCATTATAGTGTGCTAATCATTTGAGAAACTATGTTACCTTTGTTATGTTAATAACAATTAGAGAAGTTTCATAGTCCAATTGAGATTGTTCTATATAATAGAAGGTAATGAAAACGTTTTATTAGAAACTGTTTGTAAGGGTAGTTTTTCTTAATATCACGTTGTTAAAGTGAGTTCACGAATTGTTCATAGTATTTTTATGTGTTTTTGCTACAATATGTAAGGAGAGGAGTGGAATCATGCAAGATATTAGTATTTTTTTAGCGTTTGGCGCTGGATTTTTATCATTTATTTCCCCATGTTGCTTACCGCTTTATCCGGCATTTTTATCGTACATAACAGGTATGTCGGTTTCTGAGTTGAAAGAAGAAAATGCAATGCTTCGCAAAAGAAGTATGATACATACAGCGTTTTTCTTACTTGGATTTTCAATTATATTTATTGCAATTGGATTTGGTACAAGTTTTATTGGAGGCATCTTTACAAATTATAAAGATTTAATTAGACAGTTAGGTGGTATATTTATCATCGTGTTCGGTCTTATTATTGTCGGTGTGTTTAAGCCAAAGTTTTTAATGCAAGACCGTAAATTTACGTTTAAAAATCGTCCGAGTGGCTATTTGGGATCCGTTCTAATTGGGTTGGCCTTTGCTGCAGGGTGGACGCCTTGTACTGGACCTATTTTAGTGTCTGTCATTGGATTAGCAGCAACAAATCCAGAATCAGCAATGATTTATATGATAGCATACATACTTGGGTTTGCTATCCCATTTTTCGTACTATCATTCTTTATTACGAAAATGTCTTGGATTAAAAGAAATAGTATGAAATTCATGAAGATTGGAGGATACGTTATGATTGTCATGGGTATCTTCCTATATTTCAACTGGATGACGAAAATTATCGTATATTTCTCAAGTTTATTTGGTGGTTTTACCGGTTTTTAGTATTATTCTGTGAAAATGTTGGAAATACTAACGGAAAAGCATATAATGAAAGTATATTTTGCATATAGCCACAAAAAAGGATGAGAAAATATGAACATAGTTGTTTTATCCAGTATCGTTGCTGTTTGTATGGCTGTTGGTGCGATGTTTATTCGTTTAAAAGCAGCTAAGAAACCGGCAACATTGAAAAAAATTATACTTCCACCATTTTTTATGAGCACGGGAGCGTTGATGTTTGTTTTTCCTGAATTTCGATTAACTCCAGCAGAAATGTTAGAAGCAATTGGCGTCGGTTTGTTTTTCTCTATTTTTCTTATTAAAACATCTAAATTTGAAATTAGAGGACAAGAGATTTATTTGAAGCGTTCAAAAGCATTTGTTTTTATATTAATTGGATTACTTGTCGTGCGGATTGTATTTAAAACATACTTAAGTCAATCTCTTGATTTAGGGCAACTTAGTGGCATGTTCTTCTTACTGGCGTTCGCGATGATTGTGTCATGGAGAATTGCTATGTACCGTTCCTTTACGAAATTACAGAAGGAAATGGAAAAAGAAGATGGTTTTTATAATGAAAAAGATATGAAATTAACTTAAAAACTGTATATGTATAAAATAAAAAGACAGCGTCAAAGGCGCTGTCTTTTTTATTGAAAATAATGTGAAGTTATTTTGCGAGTAAAGACTTATAGTTTGAATAATCAATCTCTTTTTCTTGTAGTTTTTTTACTAAAAATTTATGATCACGCTTCGGTGTAGCAATAATATATCCTTTGATAATTAAATCTTGTGTAATTTGAGAGGCTTTTTCTTGTAATGCCAGTTCTCCAATTTTGCCAGCAATTTTTGATTTAGCGACATCGCGAAATAGTTCTGGAACAGGACTTACGAGCTCTTCTAACAATTGTTTTTGTTCTTCATCCCATAAATGTCTAGTTTTATTAATATAGTGCTCTTCCCAATCTAAAATGGACATACCATCTTCTTTAGGTAATCGTTTTAGGAATTTTCTGAACATAAAGTATCCACCGATAGACATAAGTCCTAATAAAATAACAGTCCATAGCACTATGAACCAACTGAACCATCCTTCGAGCAAGCTTATCCCCCCTTAATGATTGCGGTTTTCTTTTATTCATATTATAAACAGTGAGATTCATAGAAAGCAAGAACGCTTGGTCATTTTGACCAAGCGTTATCATTTAAACAAAGTATAGTTGTTCAACACATAAATTATTATTATCATCTTCTACATATTCAATGATTAATGTGCCAACTTTACGATCTTTATCTTCAGTTGTGAAAATAGAGTAAGAAGTAAAACGTACTGTTGATAGGCCGCTTATATGTGTAGGTAAAGAAATGTAGTCGTTATCGCGGAAGAATTCCATCAGTTCAATATCTTCAAATTCTTTTCGATCAACTTGTTTGTTTGTATAGCGGCGTTGAAGTTGTTTTAAAGACTCATTCCAAGAAATTGCTTTAGTGTCGTATACCATTGTTCTATCTCCTTACTGTATGTAATCATTAAGAACATACGTTCTAAACTAGTATACTCTTTTTATTAGAAAAGGGAAAGCAAAAAATAATGTAAGCTTGGATTTCCAAGCTTACATTATTGATGCGTCCGTCATAATCTCTATTTTTATTATAAGTTAGATAAGAATAAGAAACAAGATGATATATATTCTGTTGATGGTTTTTAAAATTCTGTATATTATAGATATACTAAAATGCAAGGGAATGAGAGGAATGGCATATGTAATTTCACTCCAAGGATCGATGGCAAGCGGAAAAACAACATTGACTAAAAGGTTAGAGAGATGTGGGCTTTCAGTTATATATGAAAATCCATATCCAATTGTAGAAAAGCGAAAACAATTAAATTTGGATATGAATTCAAAAGAAGGATTTATTATAAATCAAAAAATGTTTATTGAAGCAAAAATAAAGGAGTTTCAAAATGTGAAAGATTCAGTCGTGATTTTTGATCGCGGACCAGAAGATATTGAATTTTATACACTCTTTTATCCGAAAGTGATAGGGAAAGAGTGGGATATAGAAACAGAATTAAAAGATGAATTGTATAAATTAAGAGAATGCTGTTCGGATGCAATTTTTTATTTAGATGTTTCGAAAGAAAATTTATATGATAGAAAAAATAATGACGGGGCAAGAAATCGAAGTACATTCGAAGAACAATTTAAATTAGTAGAAACTGAAAAAGAATGGTATAAACAATTTCCTGTAACTTATGTGGACACGAATACATTAACAGTGGATGAGTTAGAAGTATATTTTATGGGCTGGTTAAAGGAGAAAGGACTATGAAAAAAATATTATTATTCGTATACCCAACATTTGCGGAGTTTGAAATTACAGTAGCAACAGCATTGCTGAAAAAGAAATATGAAATCATTACTGCGGGCTTAACAAAAGGGTTGATTATAAGTGAAACAGGCTTGCAAGTACAACCGCATATAGAATTAAGTGAAGTGCGTGTAGATGAATATGAGGGGATTATCATTCCAGGGGGAGACGAAGTACATATGAAAGACGCAGATATTCTCTTTTCAGTCATTCGCCAATTTTCTGAAAAAGAAAAATTAGTAGCTGCGATTTGTGCTGGACCGTATGCGTTAGCAAGAGCAGGTTTATTTAAAGGGATTTCTTATACAGCGACTATAGATTATCAAAAGTTAGATTGTTTTCCAGTAGAAAATTTTGTATATAAAGAAGTTGTACAACACTCAAATATTATTACTGCACAAGGACATGCTTTCGTACCATTCGGAATAGCAGTTGCTTCTTATTTTGGAGTAGCGAACGAACATAATATAAATTTTTATGGTGGAAAGGGCAATATGATGATGGACAAACTTTTACATGAGAATGTATAAAAGCTAGCATTTGCTAGCTTTTTTCTTTTTGACATCGATAAATGGCTAACGTTTTCGGGTCGCGCCATATACCGTTATGAAGTGACAATTCATTTTCTACTTCTTTTTTTAGCCATTCCTTCATTTCGGCGTGAAGATATGTACTATCAGGTATATTTAGCGATGGAAACATGCTAGAAATATAGCTTACAATCGGAGTAGCATGATGAAAAACGAGAGCATTATGAATAACTGTTTCTTCAACAGTTGGAAAAACAGACTGTAATATCTCTTTACCATTTTCTAAACAAAATGGAGTGACTGATGATGTTGTTTTCGGTAAATCAAATGCGTCTAACATGCGGTTACACATTTCAACTATATGAGGTAATGTAACGTCAGAATTTGTTGTAGCTAAAAGTGAGCCTCCGGGACGAATTACTTTATGGAATCCTTGAACTGTTTTTTCGACATCTTTCATGTGATATAACATATGTCTTGCGATGACCCAGTCATAGCAATTAGCTTCAAAAGGGAGTTTACCAGCATCACCTAGTTTCCATTCAATTATGCTATTCTTTATTGCAGCTTCAGAAAGCATCGTTTTTGATTGATCAAAACCGGTTAGTTGGCCTTTATGACCGTTAGTTTGTAAAAGGGAAAGAAAATTTCCATTAGCACACCCAACCTCTAATATTTTTTCTTCTCCTTGAAGTTGTAAATGTTCCATGACGAGTTCATCTAAATTTACTTGTTTTTCTTCGTAATGTTTATGCGTATCGATACGTGTTTGTAAATGGTTGCTTACGTTGTATTGGCGCTTTACATCATTCATCTTTTCGCATTCCACTTTCGTACAAAATTGCTGAATCGCGTGTGTTAATACGTCGGTTTTCTTTAAACCTTCGTAATGGAGTGCAGATTCAAACCTTTCAAGTAATTTTTCTTCAATTCGAAAATGAATATCTTTTCGCTTCGTCATTGAAATATCGCCCCTTTGCATCTGTAAGTGAGACTATAGCACGCCTGAAAAATTCGTGTAAATAATTTGTGTACACAAATGGAGGGGATGAAAAAATTGTTCGAATGTGAGTTTAAACTATTGACGATTTAACCGTTTTCATATATTCTTAAATTAAGAAATATTCAAATAATTAAAAGAAATGAGAGAGTCACATGCTTCTTCAAGGAACACATCGAATTGGTCGTATGGCCATGTTGTTGGCACTTGCGGATGAGAATGAAAGCCCTGTATTATCTATTCCAAAAGGTTGGAAGTATTGTACGGGGAAAGTGGGTTCGATGAATTCGCAAAAAGTTGTAGCAGCAATGGAAACAGCGGCTAAGAGCACCCAAGTTATTGAAACAGATGTTTACAGAGAAACACATGCACTTTATCATGCGATTATGGAAGCTTTGTACGGAGTGACGAGAGGTCAAATTCAGTTAGCAGACGTTCTTCGTACAGTAGGACTTCGCTTTGCAATTGTGCGCGGTAGACCATACGACGGAAAAAAAGAAGGCGAATGGGTTGCTGTTGCATTATATGGAACGATTGGTGCACCTGTAAAAGGATCTGAGCATGAGGCGATTGGTTTAGGAATTAATCACATATGATTTGCCCATAGTCTATTAGTTAGAAGGGGGCCTTACTTTTTTAGGACAGAAGTCTGTCTTAAAAAGATAAGGTCCCCTTTTGCCTTTTTAAGGAGGAAAAAGAATGATTACGTTAACAGGACACACATTGACAATTGAAGAAATGAAGAGGTTGTTACTTGAAGGGGAAGGTGTAACAGCTTGTCCAAATAGTATGCAAAAGGTGGCGGAGTGCCGCGAAGTTGTTGAGAAAATTGTAGAGGACGGAAAAGTCGTTTACGGTATTACAACTGGATTTGGAAAGTTCAGTGATGTGCTTATTCAAAAAGATGATGTAAAGGCACTTCAACACAATTTAATTCAGTCACATGCATGCGGTATAGGTGATCCATTCCCTGAAGAAGTATCACGCGGTATGTTAATTTTACGAGCGAACACGATGCTTAAAGGAGTATCTGGTGTTAGACCACTTGTTGTAAATATGCTTCTTGAGTTTGTAAATCGTAAAATTCACCCAGTTGTTCCGCAACAAGGGTCACTTGGTGCGAGTGGCGATTTAGCACCTTTATCTCATCTTGCGCTTGTATTATTAGGCGAAGGTGAAGTGTTCTATAAGGGGAAACGCGTTCATGCGATGGTTGCTCTTACAGAAGAAGGGCTTGAACCGATTGAACTTGAAGCGAAAGAAGGGCTTGCATTAATCAATGGTACGCAGGCGATGACAGCGCAAGGAGTTCTTTCTTATATAGAAGCAGAAGCAATGGCGTATCAAGCTGAATTCATTGCTTCGATGACAATTGAAGGATTACAAGGCATTATTGATGCATTTGATGAAAATGTTCATAAAGCACGTGGTTATAAAGAGCAAGTGGAAGTAGCGAGCAGAATTCGTGACATCCTTCATGATAGTAAATTAACAACAAAACAAGGAGAACTACGAGTACAGGATGCATATTCACTTCGTTGTATCCCGCAAGTACACGGTGCTTCTTGGCAAGTTTTAAATTATGTGAAAGAAAAATTAGAAATTGAAATGAATGCAGCAACAGATAATCCGCTAATCTTTGATGGCGGAGAAAAAGTAATTTCGGGTGGGAATTTTCATGGTCAACCGATTGCGTTTGCGATGGACTTCTTAAAAGTAGGAATGGCGGAACTTGCAAATATTTCAGAGCGTCGTATCGAGCGTTTAGTAAATCCGCAATTAAATGATTTACCTCCATTTTTAAGTCCAGAACCAGGACTTCAGTCTGGTGCAATGATTATGCAATACGCTGCAGCGTCACTTGTTTCTGAAAATAAAACGTTAGCACATCCAGCGAGTGTTGATTCAATCCCGTCATCAGCTAACCAAGAAGATCACGTAAGTATGGGAACAATCGCTTCACGCCATGCACATCAAATTATTCAAAATGTAAGACGTGTTCTTTCAATTGAGATGATTTGTGCGATGCAAGCAGCAGAATATCGCGGTATTGAAAACATGAGTACAGTGACGAAGAGCTTCTACCATCAAGGCCGTCAACAAGTACCTTCTATTACAAATGATCGCATATTCTCAACGGATATTGAAAATATTACGCACTGGTTAAAAACGAATTATTCGATAAAAGAAAGATTAGATGTAAACGCGGCACTATAAAATGAGAAAAGGGAGAGATTGAAATGGAAAAAGTTAAACAAACAATTCGCGCGCCAAGAGGTACTGAATTACAAACGAAAGGGTGGGTTCAAGAAGCTGCACTTCGTATGTTAATGAACAATTTAGATCCTGAAGTTGCTGAAAAACCAGAAGAATTAGTTGTATATGGCGGAATTGGCCGTGCAGCTCGTAACTGGGAAAGCTACCATGCGATTGTAGATTCATTAAAAACGTTAGAAAGCGATGAAACATTACTTGTTCAATCAGGAAAACCAGTTGCAATCTTTAAATCGCATGAAGATGCACCTCGCGTTCTTTTAGCGAACTCAAACCTAGTACCGAAGTGGGCGAACTGGGATCACTTCCGTGAACTAGAGAAAAAAGGTCTTATGATGTACGGCCAAATGACAGCTGGTAGCTGGATTTACATTGGAACACAAGGGATTTTACAAGGAACATATGAAACGTTTGGCGAAGCGGCACGTCAACATTTCGATGGATCATTAAAAGGTACAGTAACACTTACTGCCGGCTTAGGTGGTATGGGTGGTGCACAACCTCTTGCTGTAACGATGAACGGCGGTGTTGTCATTGCTATTGATGTTGATAAGCGCAGCATCGATCGTCGTATTGAAAAGAGATATTGTGATCTGTATACAGAGTCTTTAGAAGAAGCATTAACTATTGCGAACGAGTATAAAGAGAAGAAAGAACCGATTTCAATCGGATTGTTAGGAAATGCAGCGGAGATTTTACCAGAACTAGTGAAGCGTAATATCACGCCAGATTTAGTTACGGATCAAACATCTGCTCATGATCCACTAAACGGTTACATTCCAGTAGGTTACACATTAGAAGAAGCAGCGAAACTTCGTGAAGAAGATCCAGAACGTTACGTACAATTATCAAAAGAAAGCATGACAAAACATGTAGAAGCAATGCTTGCTATGCAAGAAAAAGGCGCAATTACATTTGATTATGGAAATAACATTCGCCAAGTTGCTTTCGATGAAGGTTTGAAAAATGCATTCGATTTCCCAGGATTCGTTCCAGCATTTATCCGTCCATTATTCTGCGAAGGAAAAGGACCATTCCGCTGGGTAGCACTTTCTGGTGATCCAGAAGATATTTATAAAACAGATGAAGTAATATTACGTGAGTTTGCGGATAATGAGCATTTATGTAACTGGATTCGTATGGCTCGTCAGCAAGTTGAGTTCCAAGGTCTTCCATCTCGTATTTGTTGGTTAGGTTACGGTGAGCGCGCGAAATTTGGTCGCATTATTAATGAAATGGTGGCAAATGGTGAATTATCAGCACCAATCGTTATTGGTCGTGACCATTTAGATTGTGGATCAGTAGCATCTCCAAACCGTGAAACAGAAGCGATGAAAGACGGTAGTGATGCAGTAGCCGATTGGCCAATTTTAAATGCATTAATTAATAGTGTAAACGGTGCGAGCTGGGTATCTGTTCACCACGGTGGTGGCGTTGGTATGGGTTATTCACTTCACGCTGGAATGGTTATCGTTGCAGATGGAACAGAAGCAGCAGCAAAACGTATTGAGCGTGTATTAACTTCTGACCCTGGTATGGGTGTTGTTCGTCACGTTGATGCAGGATATGACTTAGCTGTGGAAACTGCGAAAGAAAAAGGCGTTAACATTCCGATGATGAAATAAGGAGGAGAAAACATGCTGGACACTTTACTAATAAATATCGGTCAATTACTAACAATGGATCAAGAAGATGGCTTGTTAAGACGGGCAGCGATGAACACGCTTCCTGTTATCGAAAATGGTGTGGTTGGAATTGAAAAGGGCGTAATTACTTTCGTTGGAACAGTGGAAGAAGCTAAAGGATTACAAGCGAAAGAAGTTATTGATTGCGGCGGGAAAATGGTTTCTCCTGGTCTTGTCGATCCGCATACTCACCTTGTATTTGGTGGATCTCGTGAAAATGAAATCGCACTAAAATTACAAGGGGTTCCGTACTTAGAAATTTTAGAACAAGGAGGAGGAATTCTTTCAACTGTAAATGCAACGAAACAGGCGTCGAAAGAAGAACTTGTTCAAAAAGCGAAATTCCATTTAGACCGTATGCTATCTTTCGGAGTTACAACTGTAGAAGCGAAGAGTGGTTACGGATTAGATGATGAGACGGAATGGAAACAATTAGAGGCAACTGCACAATTACAAAAAGAGCACTCGATTGATTTAGTTTCCACATTTTTAGGTGCTCATGCAGTTCCGAAAGAGTATAAAGGTAGATCGAAAGAATTTTTACAATGGATGTTAGACCTACTACCAGAAATGAAAGAGAAGCAATTAGCTGAATTCGTTGATATTTTCTGTGAAACAGGTGTGTTCTCTGTTGAAGAGTCAAAAGAGTTTTTATTAAAAGCGAAAGAGCTTGGGTTTGATGTGAAAATTCATGCAGATGAAATTGACCCTCTTGGTGGCGCGGAAGCAGCGGCTGAAATTGGTGCAGCATCAGCGGACCATTTAGTTGGCGCTTCTGATAAAGGAATTGAAATGCTTGCAAACTCTAATACAGTAGCGACTTTATTACCAGGAACAACTTTCTATTTAAATAAAGAAAGCTTTGCTCGTGGACGTAAAATGATTGATGAAGGTGTTGCAGTTGCTTTGGCTACAGACTTTAACCCAGGTAGTTGTCCAACTGAGAACATTCAGCTTATTATGAGCATTGCAATGCTCAAGCTGAAAATGACACCAGAAGAAGTTTGGAATGCAGTAACAGTTAACTCTTCTTACGCAATTAATCGTGGTGATGTAGCTGGGAAAATTAGAGTTGGTCGCAAGGCAGATTTAGTTCTATGGGATGCTTACAATTATGCTTACGTACCGTATCATTACGGCGTAAGTCATGTAAATACAGTATGGAAGAATGGTAATATCGCATATACAAGAGGTGAACAATCGTGGAGCACGGCCACTATTTAAAGAAAAATGCAAAGTTTATCGATCGTGAAGTGACGAAATGGAGTGAGATGATTAAAGATTGGGAGGAAGGTTTGGAAATATTCGGTGCGGCCTTAATTGGAGCACCCCTTTCTAAACCATCTATTAGTCATTCAGGAGCAAGTTTTGCGCCAAAAACAATTCGTGCAATGTTAGATGCATATAGTACGTACGCAATTACGGAAGAACATGATATGAAAGAAAGTGTCTTATATGATTGCGGCGATATTACGATGCATGTGACGGATATAAAAGAAAGTCATAAGCGAATTGCGAAAACAGTTGGTCATGTAACGAAAGTAAATCCAAACATGATACCAATCGTTCTTGGCGGGGATCACTCGATTAGCTTTCCGAGTATAACAGGATTTGCAAATAGTAAAGGGAAGGTCGGTATTATTCAATTTGATGCCCATCATGATTTACGTAATTTAGATGATGGTGGCCCATCAAATGGTACACCGTTCCGTAGTCTACTAGAAAATGATGTCATTACAGGAAAACAACTCGTTCAAATCGGAATTCGTAATTTTTCAAATGCACGAGCGTACCATGAATATGCAAAAGAACATGGCGTGACAGTGTATACAATGAAAGATGTACGAGAGCGACAAATCAAAGATATTATCACAGAAAGTATTGAAGTATTAAGAAAGCAAGGCGTGACTTCTATTTACATTTCTCTTGATATGGATGTACTAGATCAAGCATTTGCACCAGGTTGTCCAGCAATTGGTCCTGGCGGTATGGATAGTACGACTTTACTTGATGCGATTGAATTTCTTGGTAAAGAACCGCTCGTTCAAGGGATGGATATAGTAGAAATTGATCCAACCCTTGATTTCAGAGATATGACGAGTCGAGTAGCTGCGCAAGTGATTATGAGTTTTCTTTTAGCGAGAGAGACAGTACGTAAGCAGGTAAGTGTATAGGCGTGAAATTAATAGGGAATGTTTAACGATTCCGTATAAAAAACACATTACTATTTATATGTAGTAATGTGTTTTTATGTAAAAAGAGAAGGTGAAATTAGAATGTATATATGTGCGGAAAAGTTAATAAGATTGCGGGTTTTTAATGATATTCTATGAAATTATTTTCTTAGTTCGAAAGGATTGACATTAAAAATAATTTTATGATAAAATAAAAATTTTGCTAAAAAATTGATTGTGTGTTAAGATTGAGAAGGTTACCATATATGGAGGTGGATTATTTGTTTCAAATTGGCGATAACATTGTTTATCCAATGCAGGGAGCAGGTATAATTAAAGCCATAGAAGAGAAGGAAATCACAGGAGAAAAACAACAATATTATGTTATAAAAATGTCGGGTAGTAATATGGAAGTAATGATTCCGGCAGGGAGAATATTGAGCTCAAATATACGACCAGTCACGGATATAACGGCAATAGCACACATATTGGATATTTTTCAACATGGAGAATCTGATAGATTACTTACGTGGAAACAAAGGTATAAATTGAACACTGATAAAATAAAGACGGGTAAAATACAAGAAGGTGCTGAAGTTGTACGTGATTTATTACGTATGCAGAAAGAAAAAGCACTTAATGCAAGCGAAAAGAAAATGTTAGATAACGCACACGAATTTTTGATTAGTGAACTGGGATTAATTGAAGGTATCACAGAAAGTCAAATAAAAAGCTTTTGTTAAGATTCATTACAAATAATGTATTAGATCCCAAAAAAGGTTTTGAATTTTTTGGGAACAAAATTATAGAGAATTAATCATTTCAAAGACATTCAATTCTTTCAAACCACTTTTAGAGCATTAACCTCTTTTGTTATTACTACAATCAAATCCATTTTTATTTTTTAAATTCTTTACGAATATTCGAAGTTTAATTAAACACTTCGATAGAATAGTTACTTGATTTTTGCAATCCTGATTCACACTGGCACGGACGAGGAGCCGTAAGGATGAAAGAGAGGTAGGGCTTTCATTGTTTTAGGTTTATAAGTTATTATTTTTAGAAGAATACTGAACCACTCTCACTTCTACTGCTAAGGAATTTTTTATATGTGAAGAGATAATGATTGTTTATATTCTTTATATTAAAGAGATAAATGAATTTTTAGCCATATACGGTCAACTAAAAAGGAGTGTCATATAGTCGATAATTCGACTATGTGACAGCTCCTTTTTTCATGGGGACTAGGAAGGGATGAATAGAAAAAATATGTTCAACTATGTAGGAGTCTTTTATTCGTTCCTAAAATTTTGTTTGTATAATAAAAAACAAATGAATGATTTAAACCTTGTTACTGTAAGTTTGAATATAGTACAGTGGAAATCGTTTATTTTGTTAGTAAACAGTTTGAAAAATAATTACCAATATATTCTACATTAATAAAATTAGAAGAAAAGAAAACATCCGCTTAACAAGTATTTTCCTCATCCACTTACTGAATATAAGAATAGACAGTAGAGATTTGAATTCTAGAACCCTTCTAGTAATAAAACGGTTCGTTTTATTATACGAATATTCCTACATAAGAGCGTATAAATTGACGTTACTATCTAAAAGTAAGTATGATGCGATTATAGTAAGAATTTTTAGGGGGAAGAAAAATGACAAGTTCAAATAATAAAGCAGCAAGTATTTATGAAGGAACAAATATAAATGATTGGGGATCTTTTGAAAATATTGAAGAAACGAAGTTATTTGACTCGATTCAAATTGGATCTTGGTCTCTTCGTAATCGCATAGCAATGGCACCGATGACGAGATGTTTCGCGAATCATGAAACAGGAGTCGTTGGTATTGATGTAGTCGAGTACTATAGAAAACGTGCAGCTGATGGAGTTGGCTTAATTATTACAGAGGGAATCGTCATTAGCCCAAGAGCAAAAGGAAATCCAGGAGTACCAGGGATTTATACACAAGAACAAATTGATTCGTGGAAGCCTGTTACAGAGGCGGTACATAAAGAAGGCGGAACGATTATTGCTCAAATATGGCATGTTGGACGTATGAGTCATCACGAAATAATTGGTGGGCAAATGCCGCAAGCACCGTCTGCTATCGCTGCAGAGGGAAATGTTCCGCGTTTTCGTAAACCGTTCGACACGCCAGAAGCAATGACGTTAGCAGAAATACAAGAGGTGATTGGTCAATACGCACAAGCTGCGAAAAACGCGATCGAAGCTGGATTTGATGGAGTAGAAATACACGGTGCACACGGATATTTAATCGATCAATTTACTTATGAGTTCGCAAATAAGCGTACTGATAAATACGGCGGAGATTTAAAGCAAAGGCTAACGTTTATGAAAGAAGTAACGGAGGCTGTAATAGAAGCTGTTGGGGCTGATAAAACACTTCTTCGCTTTTCTGCTTTCAAAGGTGATAATCCAACTTATATGTGGGAAAACCCTGAGCTTGCAATTGAAATGTTTGTAAATATGTTCAACGAAGTTGGATTAACGATGATTCACCCTTCAACGATGAATTATACGGCAGTTATTGCTGACGGAAAGAATTTTCATCAATTAGTAAGAAAATATTGGGAGGGTACGATTGTAGGAGTAGGGAATTTAAATCCGAAAGAGGCGGAAGAAGCGTTGCAAGAAGGAACGATTGATGTAGCGGCATTTGGAAGACCTTTAATTGCTAATCCAGATTTTGTTCATCGAATTCAAAATGCTGAAAGTTTAGTTGAATATGATGCGAAAGAGCATCTTGCTACGTTAATTTGAATAAAGATAAAAGGAGAACACATCAGGTGTTCTCCTTTTATTATGGATTTTCATAGGAGGAAGCGGGATGAGTGAAACGCTACTCGTTATTATTAGTATATTGCTCTTATTGATGTTACTATTAATCATTTTTTTTATTATTACATTTTTTATTAAAAAACGGACGCATCATTCTATATTAAAGCTGCATCCATACTTAGGAAGGATGCGTTATTTACTTGAAAAGATAGGACCGGAATTTAGGCAATATTGGTTTGATCATGATACGGATGGAAAGCCCTTTTCACGTTATGATTTTCAAAGTGTAATGTTTCTAGCGAAATACCGTTCAGAAATACTCGGTTTTGGATCAAAACGAGATTTTGATGCATCTGGATATTATATTGCTAATACATTATTTCCGATATTAACAGATGAATTAAGTGTGAATGTAACGCAAGAACGTGAAGGGAAAAAGTATGTGATTCATAAAGAAGGGTTATTTTCACGAAGAGAAAAATTGACAGCGGATACAACGAATCTTTGGTTATATGAAGAAGACGATGCAATTATCGTCGGTGAAAACCGCAAATATCCGTGGAAACTACATGGCATGTTTGGGGCATCTGCGACTTCTTACGGTGCGATTGGCGAAAATTATATTTTAGCGAGCGGATTTGGTGCGAAGATGGCTGGCGGATCGTGGATTAATACTGGCGAAGGTGGCGTTATTCCAGAACATTTACATACAGGTGCGAATATCGTTGCGCAAATTGGTCCGGGTTTATTTGGGTACCGTGATGAGGATGGTAATTTTTCAATGGAGAAATTTATGGAGAAAGCAAAAGAAAGCAATATTAAAGCATTTGAATTGAAATTTGGGCAAGGTGCGAAAATACGTGGTGGCCATCTAGAAGGACAAAAAGTAAATGAGAAAATTGCTTCTGTTCGGAATGTGCGAGAAGGGGAGACAATTAATTCACCGAATCGATTTCCATTTTTAAGGAATGTAGCAGATACACTTTATTTTATTCAACGTTTGCAAGAAAACGGCGGTAAACCAGTCGGTATGAAAATTGTAATTGGACAGCAGGAGCCGTTGGAAAATTTATTTAAAACGATGAAAGAGTTAAATATCTATCCAGATTTTATTACAATTGATGGTTCAGAAGGTGGATCAGGAGCAACGTATAAATCGATGGCAGATAGTATGGGAATGCCGCTTATTCCAGCGTTACTGACATGTATTGATACAGCGAATCATTATGGTGTTCGGGACAAATTCAAAGTTTTTGCCTCGGGGAAATTAATTACACCAGATAAGGTGGCAATTGCTTTAGCTATTGGTGCAAATGCTGTAAATTCAGCACGCGGATTTATGATGGCAAGTGGCTGCATAATGGCACTTCAATGTAATTCCGGACAATGTCCATCTGGGGTTGCCACGACGAATCCGCACTATCAAAAAGCGCTAGATCCGTATGAGAAGAAATGGCGAGTAATGAATTATGTTGTTAGCATGAGATATAGTTTGTTCTCACTTGCGGCCGCAGCGGGAGTAAAGAGTCCGCGTCATTTAACGAGAGAGCATATTGTGTTTAAAGATGAGGTGGGGCGGATAGTTCCTCTTTCAGAATTGTTTCCTACTAGTAAATAGAAGATAAGCTATGTTTAATAGATTAAAAGTCATACATTCGTATGGCTTTTTTTCTTTTAAAATTTGTCTGATAAGTGAATGAAAATAAGGTGTGAAAAAACGGTATTATATTTTCTGAATATTTTTACTTTAATTTATTTTAAACCGGGGTAATCCACTGGGATAAAGGCGTTTATAAAGGTTTTCACATGTAGTGAAAAGGGCTTATTCACTTGAAAGAACAAAAAATATTTGTTAAGGTAGGGAACCATAAGCGAAAACAAGAAAATAGAAAAAGTCATTTTTCGAAATTTTGAATGGCTTATGTTACTAAGGGAGAGATTTGGTGAAGATTGAGATTATGGTTTCGCTTGCTATTTATATGGCAGGCATGTTGTATATCGGTTATTGGTCTTATAAGAAGACATCCGATTTATCAGATTATATGTTAGGCGGAAGGGGACTCGGTCCAGCAGTTACAGCTTTATCAGCTGGTGCTTCTGACATGAGTGGTTGGATGCTAATGGGATTACCTGGTGCGATGTATGCAACAGGATTATCTAGTGTATGGATTGCGATAGGGTTATTAATAGGTGCTTATGCAAACTATTTAATTCTTGCCCCGCGTTTGCGAACGTATACAGAAGTGGCAAATGATTCAATTACGATTCCAGACTTTTTAGAGAATCGATTTAAAGATCGTACGAAAATACTTCGTTTTGTCTCCGCTATCGTCATTTTAGTATTTTTCACATTTTATGCGTCGGCTGGTTTAGTATCAGGTGGGCGTTTGTTTGAAAACTCTTTCAACCTTGATTACAAAATTGGTTTATTTGTAACTGTCGGTGTCGTAGTTGCTTATACACTATTCGGTGGCTTTTTAGCAGTAAGTTGGACCGACTTTGTGCAAGGATGTATTATGTTTATTGCGCTTGTATTAGTACCAATTGTTGCTTTTACAGATGTGGGCGGTGTAACAGAAACATTCAATACAATTAAGCAAGTTGATGCATCGCGTTTAGATATGTTTAAAGGGACTACAATTCTTGGTATTATTTCATTTTTAGCATGGGGTCTTGGGTATTTTGGGCAACCGCATATTATTGTTCGCTTTATGGCAATTACCTCTATTAAAGATTTAAAAACTTCTCGTAGAATCGGTATCGGTTGGATGACGATTTCAATTATAGGTGCAATGCTTACTGGTCTAATTGGTATTGCTTATTACGCTAAAAATAATGCGACATTGCAAGACCCGGAAATGGTCTTTGTAACATTCTCAAATATTTTATTCCACCCATACATTACTGGGTTTTTATTATCAGCTATTTTGGCTTCGATTATGAGTAGTATTTCCTCGCAATTACTTGTTATTTCAAGTGCAGTAACGGAAGATTTCTACAAAACATTTTTCCGTCGGGACGCAAGTGATAAAGAACTTGTATTTATCGGTAGATTGTCAGTATTAGTAGTAGCTATGATTGCAGTTGTTTTAGCATATTATCCAAGTGATACAATTTTAACACTTGTCGGTTACGCTTGGGCAGGATTTGGTTCAGCATTCGGACCCGCTATTTTATTAAGTTTATATTGGAAGAGAACGAACAAATGGGGCGTTCTTGCTGGGATGATTGTAGGTGCAGTAGTTGTTATTACTTGGGTACAAATTCCAAGTTTAAAAGCCACTATGTATGAAATGGTACCTGGATTCTTCTGTAGCTTATTAGCTGTTATTGTTGTAAGTTTATTAACGAAAGAACCAGTGAAAGCAATTCATCGTGAATTTAATGAGATGGAAGCAGTGTTGGAAGAGGAAACGAAATAATTAGCGAAGAGAGTAAATGATAACTAGCATTTACTCTCTTTTGATTTAAAATGAAAATAAGTAACTTGTTGACAACTAAAAGTAAGTAACTTATAATAAATCTTAAGTTCAAGATAATTTATTTCCGAATAAAGATTTCAGATGGAGTAAATATTTTTTGGGAATTATCTCGAATTCGAGATGAATTCAGTGATATAGAAGATAATGCGTAATTTCACAGCTTATATCTCGAATTAAAGATAAAATCATAACGATGGATTTTACTTTGCAGTATGGACAAAATGAATAATGAATTTTAATGTATACAAGTTTTTAAAATGAAATAAAAAGGGGCGGAGAAAATGGAAAAGAAAATGATGGGAATTCATCACATTACAGCAATCGTAGGACACCCACAAGAAAATGTAGATTTTTATGCTGGTGTGTTAGGTTTACGTTTAGTGAAACAAACAGTGAATTTTGATGTTCCAGGCACGTACCATCTTTATTTTGGTAATGAAGGAGGAAAGCCTGGAACAATTATTACGTTTTTCCCATGGGCAGGTGCTCGTCAAGGAATTATTGGTGACGGTCAAGTAGGCATTACGTCTTATGTCGTACCAAAGGGCGCAATGGAGTTTTGGGAAAATAGATTAGAAAAATTCGATATTTCGTATACAAAAATGACTCGATTTGGAGAGCAGTATTTAGAATTTGATGATCCACATGGTTTGCATATAGAATTAGTAGAAAGAGAAGAAGGCGAATTAAATAATTGGACTTTTGGAGAAGTTACGCCAGAAGTAGCAATTAAAGGATTTGGCGGTGCTGTTCTTTTATCTGCACAACCTCAAAAAACAGCTGAATTGTTAGAGCATGTTATGGGTCTTGAGAAAATTGGAGAAGAAGGTGAATTCGTTCGATTCCGTTCTTCTGCTGATATTGGGAATATTATCGACTTGAGGCTATCGACAATCGGGCGTGGCCAAATGGGTGTTGGTACAGTCCACCATATTGCTTGGAGAGCGACTAACGATGATGATCAACTAGACTGGAAAGAGCATGTGTCTCGTTTTGGATATCACGTAACTCCTGTACAAGATCGAAATTATTTTAACGCAATTTATTTTAGAGAACACGGGGAAATTTTATTTGAAATTGCAACAGACCCTCCTGGTTTCGCTCATGACGAATCGTTAGAGACGATGGGTGAGGAATTAAAGTTACCGGAGCAATATGAACCACATAGAAAACAAATTGAACAAAGACTTTTACCATTTGAAGTGAGAAATTTAGACGAAAAGTGATTGAAAGGGGAAAAGGATTATGGTGAAACATATTTTTCAAAAAGGAAAAGATACATCAAAACCAGTGTTGTTATTACTTCATGGTACAGGTGGTAATGAATTAGATTTATTACCACTTGCAGAAATAATTGATCCGGAAGCATCTGTATTAAGTGTTAGGGGAAATGTATTAGAAAATGGCATGCCACGTTTCTTCCGTAGATTGGCAGAAGGCATTTTTGATGAAGAGGATTTAATTTTCCGTACGAAGGAATTAAATGAATTTTTAGATGAAGCTGCAAAAACATATGAATTTGATAGAAATAATATTGTAGCTATCGGTTATTCAAATGGAGCAAACATTGCTGCAAGCTTATTATTCCATTATGAAAATGCATTAAAAGGTGCTGTCCTTCATCACCCAATGGTACCTAGAAGAGAAACACAATTGCCTAATTTAGCAGGGAAATTAGTATTTATCGCTGCTGGGACAAATGACCCGATTTGTTCATCAGCGGAGTCAGAGGAATTGAAGGTACTATTAGAGAATGCAAACGCTACTGTTACAATGCATTGGGAAAATAGAGGACATCAATTAACGATGGTTGAAGTAGAAAAAGCAAAAGAATGGTATGTCAATACAGTATTATAAAAGTAAAAAAAAGAAGCATCTGCTAACAATTACAGATGCTTATTTTTTTACGACTGAATTACAAAATGGGATGATGTGTCAATACAGTATTATAAAAGTAAAAAAAAGAAGCATCTGCTAACAATTAGCAGATGCTTCTTTTTTTACGACTGAATTGCAAGATGAGACGAAGAAAGTGGTAGCTGAATATCAACGATCGTCCCTTTATTTAATTCGCTTGAAATGTGTAATTTACCATGATGTTCTTCAATTATTTTGTAACACATCATTAATCCTAGTCCTGTTCCTTTTTCTTTTAAACTATAAAATGGCTCGCCTAAACGAGAGATACGATCTTCTGGGATACCGCAACCTTCATCGATAATACGTATTAAGATGAAAGTATTCTCTAATGGCTTTGTTTGGATGAAAATATTTCCGCCATTTGGCATCGCTTCGATTGCATTTTTTAATATATTTATAAAAACTTGTTTTAATTGGTTGCCGTCACATTGAATGTCATATACGTAATCAAAATGATCCATAATGATGTGAACGCTATGCATAATAGCAGTTGGTAAAATAAATGTTACTACCTCTTCAATTAAAGCTTGTATGTTACAAGTTTGGATAGATAACACTTGTGGTTTAGACATCGCCATAAATTGACTTGTGATAGATTCCATCTGTGAAATCTCACTTAACATAACATCGATATACCATTTCTGCTCCGCATTTATTTCAGGGAGTAGCAATGTTAAAAAACCTTTTAGAGAAGTGAGTGGATTTCGAATTTCATGGGCAATTCCAGCTGTCAGTTGTCCGACTACTGCGAGCTTTTCTGATTTTCGTAATAACTTTTCCGTTTCTTTTAGCTCGGTAACATCTCTTCCCATTACGATAAGACCTTTACGGGAGCCGTCAGAATGATAAAGTGGAACTTTCGATATACTTAAGATTAGATCGAAATCATCTCTATGAATAATAAATTCCTCGCCATGAAGAATTTGTCTTTGTTGCCATGCTAGTTCGTCGACTTCTTCACAATGTAAAAAAGCCTCTCGGTACGCTTCGTTATATTGAATGAGTTCACTATCTTTTTTCCCGTGGTAAGGTACATGATGGAAATTGAAACAAGAAAGTGCGTAGTCATTTGCCTCAAGCCAGCGCCCCTCATGATCCTTAAATATAACAAACGCAGGCATGGAGTTCACTAATGTACGTAACCTCTTCTCACTTTCTTTTAGCATATTCTCAATTCTTTCTGATTTTTCAAGAGGCTTCATAATGGCATATACGCCAGTTAGACGATTTTGGACAAAAATAGGAACTAGTTTTGTCACGACGTCTAATAAGAATCCATTTTTATGATAAATTGATAAGATATACTCTTGTTGATTATCCACTCCAGTATTCTTTATATTTTGTAATACTTGCTCAGAAATATGAGCTTCTAAAATAGAGGTAATATTTTTCTGTTCTAATTCTAAAGAATTGTAACCTAATATTTTTTCGGCAGAAGGATTTATATGTAGAATAACTCCCTCTAAATTTAATGAAATAATACTATCAGGATTGTGTTTGAACAGAGATGCGTACATTTCTGTTAATGAACGATCTTGTATATGGTTTCGCAAACGTCTAGAAATGTTCGGATGACGTTTTCTTTGAGTTGATGAATATTTTTTACGACTCATAATAGTTCCTCCGTACAAATAGCATCTAAAAAGATTTATCTATCCATAACTATAATATAGATGTAATGTGTATTTCTATAAAAAATGGAAGTTATATAATAAATTTTGTTTTCTTTATTTTGGAAAAGTGAGTGTAAGGTGTTAATAAGGGGATCTTATATTACTTTATAAATCTTTTGTAAGTTACAGGAGTAGGTTTTTCTTATAACATTAGGATAGAGGAGGGGGAGAGAAAATGAAAAATTATATTCAAGGGATCGATCATATACAAGTAGCTGCGCCTGTAGGGTGTGAAGAAGAAGCACGAGAGTTTTACGGTAATAAAATTGGTATGGAGGAAATACCGAAGCCAGAGGAATTAAAGAAGCGTGGTGGGTGCTGGTTTAAGTGTGGAAATCAAGAGATTCATATCGGAGTTGAGCAAAACTTCAACCCAGCTAAAAAGGCGCATCCAGCTTTTTATGTTTTAAAAATTGATGAATTTAAACAAGAATTAATAAAACAAGGCATTGAAGTAATAGATGATCATGCACGGCCAGATGTAATTAGATTTTATGTGTCAGATCCGTTCGGAAATCGAATTGAATTTATGGAAAATAAAAACTAGGTGGAAATCCACCTAGTTTTTTAACCTTTTCTAAACAATCCTAATACTTCAACCGTTTCGGTAATGTTAACGAATGCATGAGGGTCAATTTCGGAAATTGTTAATTTCATACTTGCTAATTCTTCACGAGAAACGACGGTCATAAGTACACGTTTTTTTTCGCTGGAATAAGCACCTTCGCCATCAAGTAATGTAATTCCACGTACAACAGTTGAAAGGAGTTGTTTTTTCATTTTTTCTGCTTCATTTGTTACAATCATAAGTGTAACCTTTCGATGTTTCGTATGAATAGCATCGATCACTTTACCAGTTACATAAATTGAAAGTAAGCTTGTAAGAGCAACATCCCAAGTGAAGAAGAATCCTGCAATTATTACAACGACTGCATTTAAAATAATAAGGAATCCACCAAGTTTAATGTCTCTTTTTCGAGACAATAGCATACCGATAATATCAAATCCACCAGTTGATCCATTACAGTTAAAAACAAGGCCGATACCAGCTCCGGCAATGACACCACCAAAGATAGATGATAAAAGTGGGTCTGTTGCTACGACTTTTACTGGAACGTAGTATAATGCAACAGATAATACAATAACAGAGATAACAGTGTTAAAAATCACTTTTTTTCCAAGACCTATGTAACCTAAAATAAGGATAGGTAAGTTTAATACAAAGTTAATAATACCCGTGTTTACAGGAGTTACAATCCCTAAAATAATAGCAATTCCGCCAATTCCACTACTTAAAATTTTGTGGGGGATAAGGAAAAGATTAAATGCAATCGCAATAATAATAGAACCGATAATAACACCAAGAAATCTGACCATCTCTTTCCCGTCCTTCACTAAAAAATTCACATTATTTCAAGATTATATATGATATTGAAAGTTTTGGGTAAAAACAGTTTATTTCGGAAAATTAGATTAATCGAAAGAATTCGAGTGTTTTTTCATTTGAAAGGGGATACAGATATGAGGATAAAAACGTATCAACAGAAAAGCCCGTTGAAGCAAGAATGTGAGGATTCTTATTTTTGTAATGAAGAAAAAAAGATGTATGGTGTATGTGATGGTGCAACACCGCTCGTCCCGTTTCGTGATGAAAAGGGACATAATGGAGCATACATCGCTTCGCATTTATTTGCAAGTTATTTTGCTTCATTACGTGAAAATCATAGTTTGCAAGTTACTGTTGCAAAAGCAAATGAAGCATTGCAAAGCAAAATGTTAGAATATGAAGTAGACACGAGAAAGAAAGAGGATTTGTGGTGTACATGTATTGCGGCAGTTCAAATAGATGGTGAGAAAATTGAATACGCACAGTTAGGGGACTGTATGATTGTCGCAATACTTCAAAATGGAACGATGCAAGTATTAACGCAAGACACGGTTGAAGGAATTAGTAAACGAGCAAAAAAGAAGAGAGAAGAAGATCGTAAAAAAGGGTTATCTGTACCAGAAGAATATGTTTTTCAAGATGTGCGAGAACAGTTAAAATATAATCGTTATCTTGCTAATATGCAGGGCGGGTATTCCGTTGCAAATGGAATGAAAGAAGCGATACATTATTTACAACATGGTGAACTACATATAGATGAAGTGAGCGGGATTTTTATTTGTTCAGACGGAGTATTCCACCCAGATTGGCCACTTGAACAAACTGTTGCATATATAAGAAAGAATAGTATAAGTGAATATGTAGCAATCATTGAAGAGCTAGAAGGGGAAAAGAGAATAAGACCAGATGATAAAACAATTATGATCATTGATTTGTAAGGGGAGGATGTTCAAATGGAAATTAAATGTGTTAATTTAACATTTCAAGATGAATTAGTTCCTTTAGAGAAAGTTAATAAACTGATTATCCACCATACATCCGAAGATGGATGGGATGTGTATAAAACACATGAATTTCATCAAAAAGTAAGAGGGTGGAGCGGGATCGGTTACAATTATTTTATTGAAGAAGATGGAACTGTAGTCGAAGGGCGAGGTTTACATATTGGAGCACATGCGAAAGATAATAATAGGAATACAATTGGAATATGTATGACGGGTAATTTTGATAAATATGATCCAACTACCGCACAAATGAATGCATTATATTCTTTATGTAAAATGTTTATGAAGCAGTTTGCTATAAAGAAAGAAAATATACTCGGTCATAGGGAGCTAGAAGGCGTTACAAAAAGTTGTCCTGGAAAGCATTTTTCTATGGTAGAGTTAAGAAACGGACTAACTTAAATATAGAGGAGTAACAAATGATGATGAATATAAAAATACCTAATGATAAAAAAGAAGAGCTTGTGGCACAAATTCAGCAATTTTTCGTTGAAGAAGATTTAGATGAAATTGGACGTTTCCAAGCAGAGCGATTAATAGAAGAAATGATTAAATTAGTAGGACCGTTTGCATACAATCAAGCAATTGGAGATGCTAGAAAGCTCGTAACAGAGAAACTATCTAATATTGAAGAAGATTTGTATGTGTTAGAGAAGAATGAAGGGAAGTAAAAAGAGCCATTTTGGCCGTATTCCGTCAATTATAAAATAAGTATTATGCCACGGCTTTTTCCGATGTTCTGTTTGGAAAAGGCCGTGAAGTTGTTTCGTTTTCAGCAGGCAAATAATTAAACTTAGCCCCCTATCTCGTACTCCATTCTTTTGCCATTTCATCATGATATGCTTCTGTCCAATGATATGGTTGCAACTCTTTTAAAGGTTTAAAAATAATATCTTGTTTAGCATTTGTAATCGCACACTGTACTTCTGGTCCCCAATAAAATAAACGTTCTTGGCATACACCGCAAGGCGAGAGTACCTTTAATTCAGAATGCTCATTTTCTCTAGCAAGACAAATAGAGTGTGTAACTTTCTTTTGAAATTTATGTGCTTCTAAAATTGCACCTGTTTCCATACAAAGTTCTGTTGAAGCGTTTATTACGCCCGGAGCAACACTTGTATAAATTGTTCCATCTTCTACACGAATCGCTGCGGCTCCACCCCAATCATTTGGGTATCTTTGTTCAATTAAATGTTTCACCACATCATATAATTGTTGCTCAATATTCAATTTCTTTTCCTCATTTCTGCCCAAATTCCGATTTTTTATTTCGAAATATTCTTTCTTTTATCATAATAACATAAACAAAAAAATGGAATGAACATTTAATTTCAAACCATCTTTTTGCCAAAAGGAACGCTAGAATTAAAAAACGTTATTCTTTCTTAACAAGCTAGATGAGAAAGAATAACGTTTTTTTATAAAAAGATTGAGATTAAAAATATATTATCTTAATTTTATCTTTAATAGAAATGGGTGTTTTTAAGGGGGATGAGCATGGAAACTTTAGACCGAAGGCATCCTTAACACGCGCAGAAATGGCACAGGTTCTTACAAATGCTTTTCATTTAAAGGCAAAGAGTGATCATACTTTTAATGACGTTGCAACGAACTCATGGGCAAGAAATGCAATTAGTGCTGTTCAAACAAATAATATTGCAAAAGGAGTAGGAGGAGGGAAATTTGCTCCAAGTATGGATGTGACGCGTGAACAGTACGCACAATTTTTATACAATGCAATACAAGAAACAGAGCAAATTCAACAAACGAAAGGGCAACTACTAGCTAGCATACTTGGTGAAACAAACTGGAAAGGGACAAAAGTCTATGACAAAGATCATAATGATGTAACGAAAGAAAATCAAAATTTCATCGGGCTTGCAAAATATGATGCTAAAACTGCAAGGTATGAATTTTTTAATGCAAGTACAGGAGAGAGTCGTAATGATAGCGGTACCTTTTTTATAACGAATGATGGAAAGAAAAGGGTGTTAATTTCTGAAACGCAAAATTATCAAGCAGTTGTTGAATTAACGCAATTAGACAAGGAGAAATTTACATATAAAAGAATGGGGAAAGATGCAAAAGGGAACGATGTAGAAGTGTTTGTTGAACATGTTCCTTACCATGGAAAAGAACTTTCTTTCACGCGACCTGATAAAAAGTTGGAAAGCTCGACGGGGAAAATAGTTACAGACGTTGATGGAGATGAAATTTTATCTAGTACACTATGGAATGGAACGGTGGTATTAGACGAACAGGGTAATGATGTAACAAAATACAACTCAAACTTAATCAGTCTAGCAAAATACGATAAAAATACAAATAAATACGAGTTTTTCAATGCGAATACAGGAGAAAGTCGTGGAGACTATGGTTTCTTTGATGTTGTACATGGTAATAAAATAAGGGCTCACGTTTCGTTAGGAAATAATAAATATGGTGCGGTCCTTGAACTGACTGAGCTAAATAAAGAGAAATTTACGTATACAAGAATCGGGAAAGATGCGAATGGAAAAGATATAAAAATCTTTGTTGAGCATGAACCGTATACAGGTGACCTAAAACCAAATTTCACAAAGTAGGATGTAAAATAGTTGTTTATAGACAAAAAGATGCCTTGAGGCATCTTTTTGTCGTTTTAAAATGATTTTATAGGTAAATATAAAATACAAATTCTCTTTTCTCAAATCTAGTAACTTACTACTTGCACAACCATACATCCTAGTTCTTTTTTATTTATTCTCTTTATGCTCTTTATATTCATGTACTTTTTCTTTCACATTACCAACCGTATCTTTAGCAGTGCCTTTCACTTTATCCCATTTTCCTTCAGCTTGTAATTTCTTATTGTCAGTTACTTTCCCGACAACTTCTTTTACTTCACCTTTTACTTTATCAATGGCACCTTCTACTTTTTCCTTTAAACCATGATCATTCTTAGTCATACATTTCTCCTCCTTGTAGTTTGATTAGAATTCTCTTTTCATGTTGCAAGTTGAATGATGTATCTAGTAATAGCGTAACAAATCTAGTTTGAATATTCAAATGATTAATAGGATAGAAAAGGAATTGTCATGAAATGTATAAAATTGTAATGAGAAGAGAAAGCATGTAAATTACATGTCTTTTGCAGTCCATATTGATTTTGTATAAGCAATTTTCATATGGGCACGTTCCATATTATTTTGACTTCCGGTACCGAACCTTGCTTGTCCGACTATTAAATGACAGTTTTTCGCTAGGGCTTTTTCTATTCGTTTTTGAATTAAGGCAGTATGACAGCCTTTACGCTGAAATTCTGGCAAAGTAGCAGAAGCAGCTAATGAAGCAATCCCATTATTTATATACAGGACACCAATGCCTGCAGGAGTATTTTGAACTTCGGCTATGAAAAAATGCCAGCCAGGTTTATTGTAGAGAATTTCGTTATTTTGGCGTACGCCATCTTTTGTAAAGGGTGGCATGTTAAATCCACGTACATATATGTCTGCAAAAATATGAAATTCATTTTCTTTTAGTTGGCGTACTGAAATGTTAGAAGTAAGTAGGGATGGATCTTCTCTCGGTATACTATATAAAGCGGTATGAAAGCTGGATTGGTAAAATCCTTTTTGAGATAAGTATTGAAATAATTCAGCTGTACCTTGAGCGGGTGTAATTTCAAAACGACAAGGAATTTGTAGCGATTGATAATAAGAGATGATTTCATCTATCTCATCTGTATTTGTAAAGGTAACGCCTTTTACTGTGTTAAAAGCAGGACCAAAAATTATTTTTGATGAAAAGGCAGTGGCATTCCCGAACTTTTTCATTTGTATTTGCATTGGATTTTCAGCTAACGCTTGTAGTGCTTGTAGTCTAGAAGAGAGCATATGTATTTCTGCGTTTTCAATTTCTTGAGCTGCATTGAGTGTCATAATTGTACTCATAATATTCCTCCGTCAATAAATATATTTCATAGTACATATACGATGTTTGTTCGGAGATTCCTGTTGAAATGTAAGAGAATAAGAGGTTTTTTGGAAGGGAAATGGAAGTGAACTGTCGAAGGGAGTGGAAACAGATTAAAGGTGGTGCTCTCATGAAACAGGAAGACGTGCAGACATGCTCTAATTGTGGTTCTCATAACATAGGAGAAGGGGAGTTTGTCGGTTATGCACAAATACGGAAAAAGGAGACGATGTTCACATCTTCACCAGTAGATGCTTATATTTGTACAGATTGTGGGAATATCCTTTTATTAAAAGTACGAAATTATGAAAAGTTTAAGCAGAAGCCGTTATAATTATGGAGAAGTGTTTTTATTAGGGAAGTTAGAGGAGTAATATTTTACATATATATATGAGTATGTCCTTATATAAAGAGATGACAACATATACTGTGTGGGATGCTTATTAATCGTTGCACGACATACAAAAATGTATAGAAGAAATTGTGAATCAATATGGGGAAGACAAATTAACCCTTATTGGAATACTTCATATCGAAAACTCCTTTAAATGAATAAGGGAGTTTTTGTTTTTTTTTTTTTTTTGACAGTAATTACCTTTAATTGTTATAATTGGTTATTGGGAGAGGGTATTTTATTAACGCCATAATCATAGAAGAAAACTAGCTAAATCGTATAGAAAACGGCTATATAACACAATCGCAACCATAAGTTTACAAAGTGCAACTGCAGGAAGATAGAGATAAGGGTAATGTTTACATGCAATTTAGTTAAGAAAACAAAGGGGGACACACATATGGGATTTGGTGAAAAGCTTTTTAAATTAAGAAAGGAAAAGGGCCTTTCTCAAGAAGCATTAGCTGAAAAATTAAACACAACAAGGCAAGCGGTTAGTAAATGGGAAAACGGTCAAGGTTTTCCTGAAACTGAAAAGTTAATAATGATTGGAAATGTATTTGAAGTATCACTCGACTATTTATTAAAAGAAACTGCTGAGCAAAGTAATGAAAAAAGAAGAACTACTATTTGATCAAAACTTTCTAAAAGAATTGACAAAAAGATATGAAGTAATTAAGAAGAAGTATGCTGCAGTAATGATCGTTGGATTTTGTTTTATAGCAGCAAGAGCGATACCATTTTTATTTGAGAAAAAGCATATCACTTCAGGAGAATTAGTGCAGTATTATCCGTACTGTGTTGTACTTATTGCTATTGGAGTCTATCTTTTTGTTCGTATTGTAGGAGTGTGGGAGATGTATCGAATTTTAGTAGAAAATAAGGAATATAGTAATCGTTTTATTTTTAAAATGAAAAAGAAGGTAAGAAAAAAGGTAGATAGTTTATAAAAAATAAAAAACATGTTTCGAATCAATGTATTCAAAACATGTTTTTTATCGTTCTGAATTATTTCCAAAGAAATAATTCAGAAAATACAGAAAAATGTCGTAATCACTTGTAGAAGTCTGTTATAATGAACGAAATGAAAACGCTTTAAAGGGGGATATAACCAATATGATGATGAATGTACCGTTAACAATTAGTTCTATGATGGAAAGAGCAGAAAAACTGTTTTCAAAGAAAGAAATTGTTTCACGGACACATGATACAGTTACGACGTTAACGTATAAGCAGTTAGGTGAAAGGACGAGAAGGCTTTCTAGTGCGTTACAAAAGCTTGGGATTAAAGAAGGCGAGCGTATAGGAACGTTAGCGTGGAATCATCATCGACATGTGGAAGCGTATTTTGCTATTCCTGGTATTGCTTCCGTTTTACACACAATTAATATTCGTTTATCTCCTCAACATATTTCATACATTATTCAGCACGCAGAAGATCGAATTCTACTTATAGATGAAGATCTCGTACCACTTGTTGAAAATATTCAATCACAATTATCAACTGTACAAGCCTACATTATTATGACTGATAAAGATGAACTTCCCAATACTACGCTAGAACCTGTATATCATTATGAAAAGCTATTAGAAGAAGGCAATCCAACTTTCCGATTTATAAAAGATATTGATGAAAATACACCTGCTGGTATGTGTTATACGTCAGCGACTACAGGAAACCCAAAAGGTGTTGTATATACGCATCGTAGTACTGTATTGCATTGTATGGCACTCGGTTTAGCGGATACAGCTGCTTTATCGGAAAGTGATGCGGCGATGGCAATTGTACCGATGTTCCATGTGAACGCTTGGGGGCTTCCTTTTGCAGCTACTTGGTTTGGAACTAAACAAGTACTGCCAGGACCAATGTTTACTCCAAAAATTTTATTAGAGATGATTCAAGCTGAAAAAGTAACGATAGCAGCAGGTGTGCCGACAATTTGGCTCGGTGTATTACAAGAGTTAGAAAATAATAGTTACGATTTATCTAGTATAACGAGAATATTATGCGGTGGTGCTGCTGCACCGAAAAGCGTTATTAAAGCATTTGAGCAAAAATATAATGTTCCTTTCGTACATGCATATGGTATGACTGAAACAAGCCCACTCGTAACACTTGCACGTTTAAAAAGTTATGAAACAGAATTATCATATGAAGAGCAATTAGAAATCCGCTCAAAACAAGGGTATCTTGTCCCTGGTGTAGAGATGAAAGTAGTCGGTACAAATGGTGAAGTGAAGTGGGATGGTACGGAAATGGGAGAACTATGTTTACGAGCACCATGGATCGCTGAAAGTTATTATAACGATGAACGTACTGTCGAAGGTTTTCGTGATGGTTGGTTATATACAGGAGATGTCGTTACGGTTGACGAGGAAGGCTGCGTGAAAATTGTTGACCGTACGAAAGATGTTATTAAAAGCGGAGGTGAGTGGATTTCTTCAGTTGACCTTGAAAATGCATTAATGGCACATGATGCTATATTTGAAGCAGCTGTCGTTGCCGTTCCTCATCCGCAGTGGCAAGAGCGACCAATTGCCTGCGTCGTTCAAAAGAAAAATAGTACAGTAACAAAAGAAGAAATATATGAGTTTTTAAAACCACAGTTTGCGAAGTGGTGGTTACCAGATGATATTGTATTTATGGAAGAAATACCGAAAACATCTGTTGGGAAGTTTTTAAAACAGGCGCTTCGGAAAGAACTTGAGCATTTGCATAAAGAGAAATAATTGAAAAAATATTTGTAAACCTATATTTAAAACAAGTTGACAAAGACTAAATAGAAAGATAATATAACTCCTATAATATGTTATCTGAAAATCATTTTAAGTTTACAAATAGGAGAAGCAAATATGAATACAAAAAACTTAGTTTTCGTCGCTTTATTTAGTTCTATTATGGGAGTGTTAGGGTTAATACCTCCAATTGCTCTTGCTATTACACCAGTTCCGATTACATTACAATCACTCGGTGTTATGCTTGCTGGTGGATTGTTAGGATCACGTCTTGGTGCGTTAAGTCAGCTTATTTTCTTACTTATAGTTGGAGTTGGAGCACCATTACTTGCTGGTGGACGCGGTGGTCCAGGCGTATTTGTTGGGCCAAGTGCAGGATATTTACTTGGTTATATCGTTGGAGCGTTTGTCATTGGTTATTTAATTGAGCGTTTACGTGAAGTTTCTATAATAAAGGTATTATGTATTAATATAATTGGTGGTATTTTCGTAGTTTATGTATTTGGTATTATTGTACAAGCTTTCTTTATGGATGTTTCTATATGGCAGACGATGAAAGTAAGTGCCGTATTTTTACCAGGTGATTGCATAAAAGCGATTATAGCAGCAATTCTTGTAACGAAATTATATCGTTCATTGAAACATATTATTACGCCTGCTCTCAAGAGTGGGAAATATACAAATGCGGGATAAGAAAGAGAAGAAACACGTTCATTGCGTGTTTCTTTTTATTATTTTGTAAAGAAAGGACGTCTCAAATGGGGATTACAAAAGAATATAAAAAGTATGCCTCTTTACAAACAAATAAAATAGCAATAAAGGAAAATGATCGAGTATTAACATTTAAAGAATGGTTTGAGTCAGTATGTAAAGTAGCAAACTGGTTGAATGAAAAAGAATCGCAGAATAAAACAATAGCAATTCTATTAGAAAATAGTATGGAGTTTTTACAACTATTTGCTGGTGCTGCTATGGCCGGATGGGTTTGTGTGCCGTTAGATATAAAGTGGAAACAGGATGAGCTCAAAGAAAGAATTGCGATCAGTAATCCGGCTATGATTGTGACAGAGCGATATAAGGTAAAGGATTTACCGGATGAAGAAGGAAGAGTAATTGAAATTGATGAGTGGAAAAGAATGATAGAGAACTCTCTGCCTGCATATGCCCCTGTAAAAGATGTACAACATGCTCCGTTTTATATGGGATTTACATCAGGATCGACTGGGAAGGCAAAAGCATTTTTACGTGCACAACAATCGTGGGTTCATAGTTTTGATTGCAATATACATGACTTTCATATGAAAAAAGAAGATTCTATTTTAATAGCTGGGACGCTCGTTCATTCTCTTTTTTTATACGGCGCAATAAGTGCATTATATGTAGGGCAAACGGTGCATATTATGAGAAAGTTTATTCCAAATCAAATACTGGAAAAGTTAGAAACAGAAAATATTTCGGTCATGTATACAGTTCCGACAATGCTAGAATCTTTATATAAAGAAAAGAGAGTAATAGAAAATGGGATAAAAATTATTTCGTCAGGAGCGAAATGGGAAGCTGAAGCGAAAGAAAAAATAAAGAGTATATTTCCTTATGCGCAAAAATATGAATTTTACGGTGCATCGGAACTAAGTTTTGTAACAGCACTAGTTGATGAAGAGAGCGATAGAAGGCCGAATTCAGTAGGGAAACCTTGTCACAATGTGCAAGTTCGAATATGTAATGAAGCAGGAGAAGAAGTGCAGAAAGGTGAGATAGGAACTGTTTATGTGAAAAGTGATCAGTTTTTTATGGGGTACATATTGGATAAGGTTTTCGCTCCAGAGTTGACTGCAGATGGCTGGATGACAGTGCGAGATGTAGGTTATGAAGATGAAGAAGGCTTTATTTATATTGTCGGTAGAGAGAAGAATATGATTTTATTTGGAGGAATTAATATTTTCCCAGAAGAAATAGAAAGTGTATTACATGAACACCCAGCTGTTGATGAAATAGTTGTAATTGGTGTGAAAGATAGTTACTGGGGTGAAAAACCTGTCGCCATTGTAAAAGGAAGTGCTACGAGGCAACAATTAAAAAGTTTTTGCTTACAACGATTATCCTCGTTTAAAATACCGAAAGAATGGCATTTTGTAGATGAAATACCGTATACAGATAGTGGGAAAATCGCTCGTATTGCAGCAAAAAATATGATTGAAAACCGGGAGAAGATATATGAATAGAGCGGTTATTGTAGAAGCGAAAAGGACACCTATTGGTAAGAAAAATGGGATGTTGAAAGATTATGAAGTTCAGCAATTAGTAACGCCGCTTCTTACGTTTTTAAGTAAAGGGATTGAGAGAGAAATAGACGATGTCATATTAGGGAATATTGTGGGGCCGGGAGGGAATGTTGCAAGATTATCTGCTTTAGCGGCAGGACTTGGTTATCATATTCCTGGTGTAACGATTGATCGGCAATGTGGTGCCGGATTGGAAGCGATTCGCACCGCATGTCATTTCATTCAAGGCGGCGCAGGTCATTGTTATATTGCAGGAGGAGTAGAGAGTACAAGTACATCAACTTTTCAAAATAGAGAACGATTTTCACCAGAAACAATTGGTGATCCTAATATGGGAGTGGCGGCTGAATATGTTGCAGAGCGTTATAATGTAACGAGAGAAATGCAAGACGAGTATGCTTGCCTTAGTTATAAACGGACACTGCAAGCATTAGAAAATGGATATTTACAAGATGAAATACTTTCTTTTAATGGACCTTTAGATGAGGCTATAAAACGAGAAATGAATTATGAAAGAATGATTAAAAGAACTAAGCCCGCATTTTTACAAAATGGTACAGTAACGGCAGGTAATTCGTGCGGTGTAAATGACGGAGCATGTGCTGTTCTTGTAATGGAAGAGGGGCAAGCCCGAAAACTAGGATACAAGCCTGTTCTTCGTTTCGTCCGCAGTGCTGTAGTTGGAGTGGATCCAAATCTTCCGGGGACTGGTCCGATATTTGCGGTGAACAAATTATTAAACGAAATGAATATGAAAGTAGAGGACATCGATTATTTTGAAATAAATGAAGCATTTGCTTCAAAGGTTGTTGCTTGTGCAAAGGAGTTACAAATTCCTTTCGGAAAATTAAATGTAAATGGTGGTGCAATTGCGCTCGGTCATCCGTACGGTGCATCTGGAGCTATGCTTGTGACACGTTTGTTTTATCAAGCGAAAAGAGAGCATATGAAATATGGAATTGCGACGTTAGGAATTGGTGGTGGAATAGGGCTTGCGCTATTATTTGAGAAAGTAGAAAACTAGAAAGGGACTAGTTTTCTACTTTTTGAGGAACATAAGCATTGCTACCAGGTTTTGCTTTTATTTCATTCCAAGCAGCGATAGCATCAGCTTTTGATTTCCCTTTGTTATTTGGATTTTCGAAAAAGTCGCGAGTGAAACGATTGTATTCAAACTGCGCGCTAATAGTTGTTTTGTATGTAGGATCTTTTTTTCGTTCGTTTTCTTCATACCAAAACGTTAGCACGTCTTCATATGTTTTTCCGACATTCTCTTTAAAAAACTTTTGAAGAGCTACTGTAAAGCGGAAGTTTGCTCCGATTTTTTCTTTGAAAAAAGCACGAACTTCTTCGCTGCAGCGGTAATTGTTAGTAATAATCGTTTGAAGAGAAAGTTCTTTATAAGAGAGGGAAGCTTTACTCACCTTTTGACGAGAGTTGTTTTTTAATATTTTACCAGTATGTAAATAATGTGAGATACGCTCGGTTATTTCAATCTTAGAGCCACTAGCTGGCAAACCATGCTCACGACAAAATGTTTGGAGTTCTGCTTTTAACCAATAAAAGTTTTGGAAATCTTCAAGTGATATAGACTTTGTTAAAGGTGGACGCATAGATGTAACAACTTCTTTCTTCCATAATTTTCTTTAATTATAAAACGTATGTTCTTTTTGTGGAAGGATTAATTTGTAAATATAACGGGAAGAGGAGATTACATATGGAAAGTGTAATGCAAGTTCGTGTTACGGGAATTTTAATTGAAGATGAAAAAGTATTGCTAGTAAAGCAAAAAGTTGCTAATCGCAATTGGTCTTTACCTGGGGGATGGGTAAAATAAATGCTTGATAATATGGGGTAACGATACTGCCTCGTGTGGAGTGTTATACCCCTCGTCCCTTCGGGGTTGCGAGAACACGATGAAGCACTAACTTGTGTAAATTTGATTGAATTGTATAGATTTAGTTAAGTTTATCGTATCGGTAGAGAATGGTGAAACGTTAGAAGAAGCGATGATTCGAGAAATGAGAGAAGAAACAGGATTAGAAGTTAAAATTAAGAAGCTACTCTATGTTTGTGATAAACCAGATGCTAGTCCATCTTTATTACATATTACGTTTCTGCTTGAAAGGATTGAAGGTGAAATTACGCTACCTTCTAATGAGTTTGATCATAATCCAATTCAAGATGTGCAAATGGTACCGATTAAAGATTTAAGTCAATATGGTTTTTCGGAAACTTTTATAACTCTTATAAGTGAAGGTTTTGCAAGTGCAGGGAGTTATCAAGGCTTGAAACAAAATATAGGCTTGTAAATATAGTTGAAGGATAGCAGTTAGCTATCCTTCATAAACATGTTTTACACTTCTGACTGCAAAGAAGAAACAAGTTGATTTAAAAATTCGTCCCCGGTCATAACCGCTTTTCCGCCGCCGCGAGCACTCTTTTTATTTCCGCCACCTTTTCCTTCAATTGTAGGAAGTGCCTCTTTTAAAAGAGCATTCATATCGAGCGTGACTGTTTTTCCACAAGCGAGGATGCATTGTAGTTTGTCCTCATTTTCAATAACGAAATATGTAATGGCATGCTCTTGTTGTTCTGTAATAATGGCAGAAAGCTTTGCGATTTCTTGCATAGAACGATTTGTAAATACTTTAGAAATAAGTATGCCGGCATGTATTTCCGTAGGCTGTTGAAGTAGTTCATTTGCCTTTGCAAATAATAATTTTTCATTCATTGTTTGTATTGCTTTTTCATTTTCTTTTTGAGAAGTAAGAAGTTGTGCTACTTTTGCTGGGATATCACTCTCGCTACTGTTTAATTGTTTAGAAACATCTTTCATAATTTGTAGTTGTTGGCCCATTAAATTTAGTGTGCGCCAACCAGCGATAAACGTTAATCGTATGCCACCTTTATTGCGCTCCCACCCTAGTACTTGAATAGGACCTACTTCACCTGTACATTTCGGATGCGTTCCGCCACAGCCGTTGTAGTCGAAGTTCTCAATTATAACAACACGTATATTTTCTGTTATAGTCGGTTCTTTACGAAGAGGTAACGTTTTCGCTTCTTCTAAATTCATCCACAGGGTACGGATTGGATGGTTTTCAAAAACAATTTTGTTTGCAATTTGTATTGCCTTTTCAACTATTTCTGCATGAAGATTTTCTGTTTCTAAATCAATTGTTACCGTTTCTTTACCAAGGTGGAATCCAATCGTAGGTATGTTAAAATGGTCCCAAAAAGCAGCAGATAAAATGTGTTGAGCCGCATGTTGCTGCATATGATCAAAACGGCGCTCCCAATTAATTTTACCTTCTACTTCTTCTGTATGTAATTGTTCGGTAATGAAGTGGCGGATTTCGTCATTGACTTCTTTAACATCGAGTACAGCAATTCCATTTAAAGTTCCAGTATCATGGGGCTGCCCGCCACCTGTCGGATAAAATGCTGTTTCATTTAAAACAACGTATAAGTTACCGTCTTTATCATAATCTTGCTTTATGACTTTCGTAGTAAAGTCTTTTTTATAAGCGTCAGTGTAATATAATTTTTGCTCCAATTTTCTTTCCCCTTTCGTGTTCACTAGTTTCATTGTAAAGCAATCGAAATTAGTTTCCTAATATTTCAGAAGAAAGAAACTATTTTTAGAATTTTCTTGCTATAATAAGAAGAAAATGCGGGGGTGGAATGAATATGTTATATGAAAACGGCGTAGATAAACTGCTTAGTTTAAGCAAAAATATTTCTGAATTGTATCGAGAATTAAATGAAATGACCCGGATTTTAACGGATTGTAATCGAGAAAGTGTGAAGTTTGATCGGTTATATGTAAAAGAGGTACTGTGGAAGAAAGAAGATGTAATAGAGAAATATGATCAGCTGCTTGTGCAACTTTGTATAAATGAATGCTTTGATTTAAAAAGTGTCATTACAGGGGAGTATAAGTATACATATGAAGAAGTAGAAAATATCGTTTTACAATTTAATGAGAACTATAATGTTGCAATTTTAATTAAAGATGTTTGTAAAGAATTACAGTTTACATATGGCATAGATATGGATATAACGAGAACAGCTCGGGTATCAACAGCTCAAGTATAAAAAGGGAAAAGAAAGCAGATCCTTTGCTTTCTATTTTTTTTGTAAGAACAGGGAGAGTAGGTTTAACGATGAAAGGGAAGTTACAAAATATTCATCCGTTAGGAATGACAATTATAATAGGGACTTTATTTGCGAGGTTCGCCACGTCAATGAGTATTCCTTTTTTAGCAATTTATTTAACGACTGTTAAAGGTGTATCAGCTGGAATGACGGGTGCTATTATCGGAACGAGTGCACTTGTTGGAGTGTTTGCTAGTTTTATCGGAGGGAATTTATCGGATCGATTCGGCCGAAACATGATTATAATATGGTCCATGATCGTTTGGGTGTTTGTATTTATAGGTTTTTCATTTGCAAATCATGTTTTAAGTTTCTTTTTATTAAATGCTTTGAATGGATTATGTCGGTCTTTTTTTGAGCCGACGTCAAGAGCATTATTATCAGATTTAACGAAACCAGAGTATCGTTTACTCGTATATAATTTGCGTTACGGTGCAATAAATGTTGGAGTAGCGATTGGCCCACTTGTCGGATTACAGATTGGAAGTGCAAAATCTACAATTCCTTTTTTAGTAGCAGCTGGAGTATATATTCTATATACAGCTATATTAGCATTCCAATTTAAGAAGTATCCAATTGAAAAAAAGAAAGTAAATACAGAAAAGCCTGTCACAATGTTAAATGCAGTTCGTATATTGCGAAAGGATGTCGTATTTTTAGTTGCTTTAGTCGGTATTATTTTGAGTAATTGTGGCTTTTCACACTTAACGACAACAGTATCTCAATATTTTGCGAATTCACATATATTTCAGGATGGAGTGACATTGTTTTCGTATATGTTAGCTTTAAATGCGATTGTTGTAGTCGTAATTCAATACCCTGTTATTCAAATATGTAAAAAGTATACACCGTTAATATCAATTATGGTTGGAACTTTATTTGTGAGCGGGGGGTTGTTTGGATTTGGAATAGCAGAATCTACGCTAGGTGCTGCTATTTGTACAATTATTTTTACAGTTGGAGAAGTTTTAATGTTTTCCATGACGGATGTATTTATTGATGATATAGCTGTTTCACATTTAAAAGGAACATATTTTGGAGCAATGGGATTTTCAGGGATTGGAGCAGTAATTGGTCCATGGTTTGGAGGAGTGCTTCTCGATTACTACGGGTATCAAAATGGGTTTGTAGTATTTTCAGCACTAGCTATATTTTCAACTGTAGCATTTCCTGTACTTGTAGTTACAAAAGGTTTATTGAAAAAAAGATATGATAGAAATTGTAATTTAGAATTAGATGCGAAATAAAATAAGCCCCAGCAGATGACTGGGGCTTATTTTTGTATTTATCCCGCATTAACGGGCAGTAAGAACCCACACCTAAAAATGCAGCGAAAGCAAAGAAGTTAGGGGAATTAACCGCCAGTAACAGCCAGATTGAACCAACACCTAAAAATGCAGCGAAAGCAAAGAAGTTAGGTGGGGGATCAACTGCCCGTAAAAGCCCGATTGGTTCAACTAATAATCAGTGGGGGATGAAGCCCCCACTGATTAAAGTTTCACTTTATCCCGCTATTTGCGGGCAGTAAAACTCCCATTGATTAAAGCTTTACTTTATTTTAATTCTCAATTTGAAAAAGAACTTTTTTTTCATGTTTATTAGCAACTTCATTTTTGGAAATATGAATGGCTAAATATCCATTCTCTAAGCAGGCTAGCATCTTTTTATAAATAATAGTAGCGGGTAAAGGGATGATCCGCTGCAAAGAAATATTTTTATGAAGTATGCAAATATTTAGGCCTGTCTCCATCTTTTTAATAACTACATTTTGTTCGGATACATTTGGTACATCTGTTTCCAAAATGTATTCTTGTTCAGTTTCACAAAGGTCAATATGAATTTGATTTGGGAAACTAAAGTTACTACAAGAATCAGAACAAAATTGATCCATCCATTCTTCGAAACCATCAACATGAAAAAGACAATCCTTCTTTTTCTTGCCCATGTAAGACACCCTCCGTAAAATCTCAATTCATACTATGTTATGCATGAATGAAGTAGGGGTGAAGAATAAATGGAAAAATATAAACATTGTATGTGGCAAAGGTAGCTAGTGTGAGCCTTTTGTTTTACATATCATGATGTGCATGATTTTTTTGGCGTGAATGGTTACGGTTTTTTACTTTATGAGATCCGCTTAATGGTTCAGGTTGTCCCTTTTTTTCTTTCGCTTCACGATTGTTTTTTCCCATTGTATGTGACACCTCCTCTTTCTCTTTAGAATGAGAGAAGTTTGCAAATTTATACGAGAATGTTTTTAGAAAAAAAGGTAAAGATAAATGGGACTAACTATTATGGAAAGGGGATTATATAATGCCATATCATAAAGATAAACAACAAGCTTTTCAAGCAGCGCAGCAAGGAGTTACACAAGCAGAACATGCATTTAACAACATTGTGAAAAATGATCCAAACTACGGTCATGATCTAAAAGAATTACGCCAAGAGGTTCAGGAAGCGTATGAACAGATTCAAAATGCGTTAGAAGTAGCTTCAGAAACACAACGTCCACAACTTGAGAAATACGAAAATAATCTCCAAAACATTATGCGAAATGTAGATCAATTAGAAAAGTAAATGAGGTTGTTGTGTATTCGACAACCTCCTACTTTAATGAACATTATGCTAAAACAGAAAATTTTTTTAGTGGTTTTTTCTTTATTATGCGCAGTACATATATTTCAAGTGGAAAAAGTGGAAGCGAAAATGTTGCTCAGAAAAGAGCTAGAACCAACTGGCTATGTAACATGGGAAGTACCTAATAATGAAAAGATTATTGCCATTACATTTGATGATGGACCAGATCCGACTTATACAACACAAATTTTACATTTATTACGTCAATATAAAGCAGAAGCGACTTTTTTTATGATTGGATTTCGAGTTCAGCGTAATCCATATTTAGTGAAACAAGTGTTAAAAGAGGGACATGAAATTGGAAATCATACGATGAACCATTTGTATGCGAGTAATTCATCAGATGAAAAATTAGAAAATGATATTTTAGATGGAAAGAAATTTTTTGAAAAATGGGTGAAAGAACCTTTACTATTCCGTCCTCCTGGCGGATATATTAACGATGCTGTATTTAAAACAGCGAAAGAAGCTGGTTATCAAACTGTTCTATGGTCGTGGCATCAAGATCCACGTGATTGGGCGAATCCAGGGGTTGAATCCATTGTAAATCATGTAGTGAAAAATGCTAAAAGTGGAGATATTGTATTATTACATGATGGAGGAAATGATCGTAGTCAAACAGTAGCAGCGCTAGCAAAAATTTTACCTGAGCTGAAAAAACAAGGATATCGATTTGTAACGGTTTCGGAATTACTACGTTATAAACATTAGAAAAAATCCCAAAAGGAAAATATGCCTTTTGGGATTTTTCGTTACTGGTTCTTTTTACGTTTTTTATTATTTTGTCGCTCTGCTGGAGTTAAAGGTTCGTTTGCAAATTCTTCATTGTAACCAGTTGCTTGTCCTTGTGCAGATGCTGCATTCGTTCCTGAAATAGTATGATTTGCTTTTCTTTTAACCATTTTATTTCACCTCTATAATATTTTTTGTATGTTGAATGATGAGCAGTTCATAGTATGTATGAACTGTAAGTAAAGCACTAATAGAGCACTTTACTTTATGGTAATAGTATTCATAAGGAGCGTGAACACTATTCAAATTTAGAAACATAAAGAAAACTTATGATAATCTATAAGTTTCTTATTATTTACTTATTTAGAAAGTTGTAATAAGATATTATCGTAAGGTATTGAAAAGTTTGTCTACATTTTATATTCAGACAACTTAGCCACGTTTAACAGGGGGGAAACATAATGGTCAAACATAATCCATTTCAATCACGTGCAACTTTTGAAGTAGATGGAAAAACGTATCATTATTATAATTTGAAAGCGCTTGAAAATACAGGGGTTGGCAACGTATCTCAATTACCATATTCCGTGAAAGTTTTACTTGAATCAGTACTTCGTCAAGTAGACGGACGTGTAATTACAGAAGAACATGTTACAAATTTAGCGAAATGGGGAACGAAAGATGTGCAAGATATCGATGTTCCATTTAAACCATCTCGTGTAATTTTACAAGATTTCACTGGTGTTCCAGCTGTTGTAGATTTGGCTTCGCTTCGTAAAGCAATGGCAGATATGGGCGGGGATCCTGATAAAATTAATCCAGAAATTACTGTAGACCTTGTAATTGACCACTCTGTACAGGTTGATAGAGCGGGTACGGCAGACGCGCTTGCATTCAACATGGACTTAGAGTTTAAACGTAATGAAGAACGTTATAAATTTTTAAGCTGGGCACAAAAATCATTTGATAACTATCGCGCAGTGCCACCAGCTACAGGTATTGTACACCAAGTAAACCTTGAATATTTAGCACCAGTTGTTCATGCTGTGAAAAATGCTGAAGGTGACTTAGTTGCATACCCAGATTCATTAGTTGGAACAGACTCACATACAACAATGATTAACGGTATCGGCGTTCTTGGATGGGGCGTTGGTGGTATTGAAGCGGAAGCAGGAATGCTTGGACAGCCTTCATACTTCCCAGTACCTGAAGTAATCGGTGTGAAATTAACTGGTACACTTCCAAGTGGTACTACAGCAACTGACGTTGCATTAAAAGTAACACAAGTATTACGTCAAAAAGGTGTAGTTGGTAAATTCGTTGAGTTCTTCGGTAATGGACTAAAGAGCATGCCTTTAGCTGACCGTGCAACAATTTCAAACATGGCACCAGAATACGGTGCAACTTGTGGATTCTTCCCAATTGACGATATTTCATTAGAATACTTACGTTTAACAGGTAGAGATGAAGAGCAAATTCGCATTGTTGAAGAATACTGTAAAGCAAATGGTTTATTCTATACAGCAGACAGCAAAGATCCAATTTACACTGATCTTGTTGAAATTGATTTAAATACAATCGAATCTAACCTTTCTGGACCGAAACGCCCACAAGATTTAATTCCACTTTCAGATATGAAAGATGCGTTCCATAAAGCTGTTGTAGCACCAGTTGGAACACAAGGACTTGGATTTAATGAGCAAGAGTTCGATAAAGAAGTGAAGGTTACATTAGAAGATAAAGAAGTAACGATGAAAACAGGTGCAATTGCAATCGCTGCAATTACAAGCTGTACAAATACATCAAACCCATACGTATTAATTGGGGCAGGTTTAGTTGCGAAGAAAGCAATTGAAAAAGGGCTTGTAGTACCTGAGTACGTAAAAACATCATTAGCACCAGGATCTAAAGTTGTTACTGAGTACTTAGATAAATCAGGTTTAACAACATATTTAGATCAATTAGGTTTCCAAACAGTTGGTTACGGTTGTACGACTTGTATCGGTAACTCTGGTCCATTAGCAGAGGAATTAGAAGAAGCAATCGCAGCAAACGATTTATTAGTAACATCTGTTTTATCTGGTAACCGTAACTTTGAAGGTCGTATTCATCCACTTGTAAAAGCAAACTACTTAGCATCACCACCACTTGTTGTGGCATATGCACTTGCAGGTACTGTTGATATTGACCTGAAAAATGATGCAATCGGTAAAGATGCAAATGGCAATGCTGTTTACTTCAAGGACATTTGGCCATCAGCTAAAGAAATTGAAGATGTAGTTCAAAACGTTGTTACATCTGAACTGTTCAAGAAAGAATATGCACAAGTATTTAACAGCAATGAGCGCTGGAATGAAATCCAAACTTCAAATGAAGCTTTATATACTTGGGATAATGATTCAACTTATATTCAAAACCCACCGTTCTTTGAAGGATTATCTAAAGAGCCAGGTGAAGTTGAAACGTTATCAGATTTACGCATAGTTGGTAAATTTGGAGACTCTGTAACGACAGACCATATTTCACCAGCAGGTTCAATTGGTAAGCATACACCAGCAGGACGCTACTTATTAGAAAACGGCGTACAACCTGTTGACTTTAACTCTTACGGTTCTCGTCGTGGTAACCACGAAGTTATGATGCGTGGTACATTTGCGAACATCCGTATTAAAAACCAAATCGCACCAGGAACAGAAGGCGGATACACAACATATTGGCCAACTGGTGAAGTAACATCAATCTATGATGCTGCTATGAAATATAAAGAAGATGGCACAGGCCTTCTAGTTATTGCTGGTAAAGATTACGGTATGGGAAGTTCTCGTGACTGGGCTGCGAAAGGTACAAACTTATTAGGTATTAAAGCGGTAATCGCAGAAAGCTTCGAACGTATTCACCGTAGTAACCTAGTATTAATGGGTGTATTACCACTTCAATTTAAAGATGGCGAAAGCGCTGAAACGTTAGGTCTTGTTGGTAACGAGTCATTTGAAATTCAAATTGACAAAACAGTTAGACCACGCGATCTTGTAAAAGTAGTTGCAACTGATGCAGATGGCAACGAAAAACAATTTGAAGTAGTAGCTCGTTTCGATAGTGAAGTAGAAATTGACTACTACCGTCACGGTGGTATTCTGCAAATGGTTCTTCGTGAGAAAATTGAAGAGTCTAAAGTGTCAAACTAAATAATTGAAATGAACGATAAGGAAGCTAACAACTGTTAGCTTCCTTATTTTATGGAAAGGGATGAAACCATTTGGTTTCATCCCTTTCTTTTTACTATAAAAATGGAGGGAACATCATGAAAGAATATAAAAGAATATTGTTACCGTTACAGAAAGAAAAATTATTAGTAATAGCAGCTGTATGTAGTGGATGCTTTGCTGCTATTTTAAATTTATCTCGTCCACTATTCATGGGATTAATTGTAGATAACCTTATTCAACGAGAGTTAAAGGAGGTGTATCTTTACATTACTTTGTTTGCAGCTAGCCGCTTGTTGATGTGGGTGAACAATCTTTCATTTGATTATGTAAGTTCAAAAGCGAGTCAGCGAATATTACGAGAGAAGCGTATAGATGTATTGCGTCATTTCTTCTCATTACCGTTTGAAGAGAGTGAGAAGATTAAGGGAGGAGAGTTAGAGACATTAGTTGTGTCTGATATTCCGAACTGGGTCAGATTATATGGATCTATATTAATAGAATATATACACGCTATTGCCCAATTTATTGGCGCAATCATAGCACTACAACATATAGATATAAAGTTCATATTGTGGGTAGCTCCGTTTTTATTTTTAAGTGCAACGGTTCCGATGTTGATGGGGAAAAAGGTAAGAAATATCGCCAGCATTGCTCAAAGAAATCAATCAAGTGTTGTAGAGATGGTGTCACAGTTTGTAAAAGGAGCACAAGATTTACGTAGTTTGCAAAAAGAAAAATGGGCCATTTGCTTATTTAAGGGAGTAACGGCACAATCTTATAAAACAGAAGTAAAGAAGACGATGATGCAACATTGCATTGGAGTAGTTGGAACCGTGATTGAAACAGGGGCATATATCGTTGTTCTCATTATAGGCGCGCAGAAAATAATGAAGGGGGAAATGGAAGTTGGTTCAATTGTTGCCGTGTTAGCCACAATTGAAATGCTCTTTTTTCCAGTCCGCTACGTTGGCGATTTATTAATGATGACACAAGTTGCAGTCGCTTCGGCAAATAGAGTTTTTTCCTTTTTAGATAAACGAGTGGCAAATAGTAAGGTAGAAAGAGCGATGGGGATGACGGTAACAAATGTTTCATTTCAGGAGAGTAATGAAGAGAAATGCAGAATTCATAATATTGATTTGCAAATTAATCCTGGTGAACTCGTTATGATTGTAGGAGAAAGTGGTGCAGGAAAGACGACACTTTTAAAATTAATGATAGGGTTGTATAAACCATCTAACGGTAGCGTTGTTTATTTTGGTAATGAGGCTCGTATGACGACAGTGTGGCAAGAACCTCGTTTCTTTCGGACGACAGTAAAAGAGAATATGTATTTCGGGGGAAAGTATCTAGAAAATCAGTTAGAAAAAAATATGGAACTTGTAAATGTGAAACCGATTATTAGTGATTTACCTAGGGGGATTGAAACTGTACTACATAAAAGCGGGGAAGAGTTTTCTGGAGGGGAAAGGAAACGTCTTGCATTATTACGCGCTATTGGTTCAAATCCGAATCTTATTATTTTAGATGAACCGACTGCGGGATTAGATCCGGGCAATCAAGAAACGGTTTGGAATATGATAGAAGGATTAGGAAGAGGGGTCACGAGAATTGTGGCAACACATGATGTAGAGAAAGCGATACTAGCAGATCGTGTTGTTATAATGAGAGAAGGAAGTATTGTTGCATGTGGAAGTCCTGAAAAATTAATAAATAGTCATTCGTTTTTACAGAGATATGAATAAAGATAAGAGCACTGCTCTTATCTTTATTCAGCATCATTTATTTGATACTCGATAGATTCGGAGTGATTCAGATCAACGTTAAAAGTAGCAGTCATAAGGAAAGTTGCAATTCCGAGAATTAAGAAAAGGACGAATGAGACTAGAGAGACGTAGAGACAAATACGCCCTACTTTCTTTTTTTCAAGATCTTTACTAAAGAGTGAAATGATCCATGTAATAATGCCGATTGGGTATAAAAGAAAACTAAGAATATATAATGTTGTTTTTTCGAATGAATTCATAAATAATCCCCCTTTTGTTGAAGGTTATATAACTACGAGAGTAAATAGGTAAGTGGGTCAATAAGAAGATAAAACACCTCATCTGTTTTTCTAATTATATGATAAAAAGGAAAAAACTTCACTTTAAATAAGAATATTCTAATTATTTTGACTGTGAATATTTCCAAGCTTGTCCGTATAAGCTAAAATAAGGTATATAGTATTTGGGTAATTAGGTTAATAAGAAGATAAATACGTTAGGGTGATATAAAATGTGGCGGAAGCTTACGATTATTGTAGTGTTACTTTGTTTAGCGGGATATGCAGCTTATGAACAGTTTGGTAAAAAAGACCAGGCGGTACAAGGGGAGCAAGAAAAAAGTGAAGCTGCTATGAAAGAGATGATTGCAAGTAATGGTATCGAAATAGGGAAGAGTGCGCCAAACTTTGAATTAACGAAGTTAGATGGAACGAATGTAAAGTTATCAGATTTGAAAGGAAAGAAAGTGATTTTAAACTTTTGGGCAACGTGGTGTGGACCTTGCCAGCAAGAAATGCCGGATATGGAGGCTTTCTATAAAGAGCATAAAGAAAATGTAGAAATTTTAGCAATAAATTATACGCCTTCAGAAAAGGGCGGGGGAGTAGAAAAGGTAAGCAATTTTGCAAAAGAAAAAGGAATTACTTTTCCTATTTTATTGGACAAGAACATTGATGTGACAACAGCGTATAAAGTAATTACGATTCCAACTTCGTATTTTATAGATACGAAAGGTGTCATTCAAGATAAGTTTATTGGACCGATGACGCAAAAAGAGATGGAGAAACGGATTGCTAAATTAAAATAATGGTGAAAAGGTAGAGGTGGAAAGTTACCATTTCTGCCTTTTCTTTTTCACGTAGTGATAGCAGCATGTTATGATAAAAGAAATATAAACGTTTAGAGGTAAAGGAGTGTTTGGAGTGGGGAATATATCCTTACCGTTAGATTATGTTGTAATTGATTTTGAAACAACAGGATTTAACCCTTATAATGATAAAATTATTCAAGTAGCAGCAGTGAAATATCGTAATCATGAACTAGTAGATCAATTTGTTTCCTATGTGAATCCAGAGCGTTCAATTCCGGACCGAATAACGAGTTTAACAGGTATTACAAATTATCGTGTTTCAGATGCACCGACGATTGAAGAAGTATTACCTTTATTTTTAGCATTTTTACATACAAATGTTATTGTCGCTCATAATGCATCTTTTGATATGCGTTTTTTAAAAAGTAATGTAAATATGCTTGGGCTGCCTGAACCTCAAAATAAAGTGATTGATACTGTGTTTTTAGCGAAGAAATATATGAAGCACGCACCTAATCATAAACTTGAAACGTTAAAGCGAATGCTTGGCATTCGTTTAAGTTCTCATAATGCATTTGATGATTGTATTACTTGTGCAGCTGTTTATCAAAAATGTGCATCTATTGAAGAAGAAACAAACAGGAAATCGAATACAGAAGTACTTGATGAAACAGTAGTATATGAAGCAGTAAAAAAGATACTTGTACGAAATAAACGTGATATCGAATGGATTCGTTGTATGAATGTAGGAAGCTATTTAGATATAAAAGCTTTTTATCCAGTTATGAGAGTAAAAGTAAAAGGGCGAAAGAAATACGTATTAACAGAGATATTAGAAGATGATGTGAAAGAAATATGTACGAGTTTAAATTGTGAACCCGCGTTAAAAAGTGAAGTTGGTAATACGAGAATTATGCTTAATAGCTTAGAGGATGTCCTGAAATTAGAAAGTTATATTTTAGGACAGTATGATTTCGTACTGCAAGCGCTAAGTGAGTATAAACAAAGTGAAATGAATGCAGATGAAAAGCTAAAAGAATATTTAAATATAATGGTATAAAAAACTCCGTGTACAAGAAGTTGTGCACGGAGTTTTTTTAGGAGTACTAAAACATAAAATTTTCTTACAAATCTGATTAAAGAGTTTTTCATTTGCTCATACTATGTATAGTAAGAATGCGAAGGAGAGAGGGTGAACAGCATGAGAAGAAGTCGCCGTAAATCATTTGACGAACTTGTGAAAGAAAATAAACAACAATTATTAAGTGATCGTGATGCAATCGATCGCATTGAAGAGCGTATTGAAAAACGTTATGAAATGCAACTTTTTAAGCAAGCTGAATAATTCTTAACACTAGTACGATACTAGTGTTAAGGAGGCGATAGTAATGGGTAATCCGAAAAAGAATTCAAAAGACTTTGCACCGAATCATATTGGAACACAATCAAAAAAAGCTGGTGGCAATAAAGGAAAGCAAATGCAAGACCAAACAGGCAAACAACCGATTGTTGATAACGGTTAAAAAAGGGAGAATGTTGTCATTCTTCTTTTTGTGACGGATTTTTAATAATCAAAAAGGGCTGACTTATGTCAGCCCTTTTTCGTAATCGTAAAATTTTCAACGAGTAAACGCCAATTTTGCGGGAATGGTAAGCCAATCTTCCAGTAACTAATACCGCCTATACCTTGTTCTTTCATTAAATTGAATTTGCTTTGAACAGACCGTGAATCTTCAAACCAAACTTCGTGTTGAACACCATTTTCATCAAAATAATTAAAATGAGGAGCTTGAGCTGTGAAATCATAGCGGATGGGGACATTGTATTTACGAGCTAGTGCGACAGCTGCGACAGAGCTAATTGCTTTTGCAGGCGGATTGCCTTGTTTGAACGGAAGTTTCCAATCGAATCCGTATAAGTTTTGCCCCATCATAATTTTTTGGGGAGGCATTTGAGATTTTGCATATTGAAGTACTTCTTTTACAGGACCGATAGGAGAAATAGCCATCGGTGGCCCGCCTTGCCAACCCCAGTCATATGTCATAATGACGACGAAATCAACAATTTGCCCTTGTGCTTTATAATCGTGAGCTTCGAAAAATTTTCCCTTTTGATTTGAACTTGTTTTCGGTACAAGCGTTGTACTCAATGTGTATCCGTTAGGTAAGCGTGTTTTTACATTTCGTAAAAAACGATTATACGCTTCGCGATCTTCAGGTGCTATACTCTCGAAATCAAAATGAATGTCTCGCATACCGTACTTCTCAGCTGTTTGTAAAATGTTAGTAATAAATTTGTTTTGAATCGATGCATCGCGTAAAATAACCGATGTCAGATCGGCACTGAAATTTCCATTTTCAATATTTGTAATAACGAGCATCGGGATGGTTTTGCCTTGCGTTGCAATATTAGCGATTTTAGCTGTTTCAGTTGGTTCTTTTAACGTACCATCTCTTTTTGCCTCGAAACTGAAGTAAGCCAAATATGTTAAAAATGGATTAATGGCACGCGTAGCGTTAACCAAACTTTCTTTTATTGGTATTGTTGAAGGTTGTAAATAAGCGATGGATTCTACTGCGCGTTTTGTCCCTTTTGGTATATATAATTGCTGTCCAACATGGAGAATGGATTTTAAAGATAAGTTATTAACCTTAGCTAAACTAGCGAGAGGTACGTTATATGTTTGAGAGATTCGATATAGGCTATCGCCAGGCTGTACATAATAATTATTCCCTTTCGTATTAACGATCAGTGCCTGACCTACAACGAGTGTTTCAGCTGGATTTAGTCCATTGTCCTTTACTATTTCGTCAGGTGTTGATCCGTACTTTGATGCCAAGCTATATACGCTATCACCGCTACGAACAGTTACAATTTGAATCATATGCTTGCTCCTTTCAGTAAAAGATTCACTGTTTTTATTTTATTTTTGATGTCACTGTATTATGATTAAATGTATGCAAGGTAGCAGAAGTGAAAGAAGGCGAATACATATGTTTGTAGCAGAACATGAAGTTGAAATCCGTTATGCGGAAACAGATCAAATGGGTGTTGTTTACCATTCAAACTATTTGGTGTGGCTTGAACTAGGTCGCACGAAACTTATACAAGATTTAGGATTTTCATATGTTGAAATGGAGAAAGAGGGAATTATTTCTCCTGTGTTAGATTTGCAAATTTCATATCGTAAAGCGATGCGTTACGGAGAAAAAGCAATTGTGAAAACGTGGATTGATACTGTTAGTCCGCTTCGCGTTGTATATGGTTATGAAATATATAACGGTGAAGGTGAACTTTGTATTACTGCAAGTACGACGAATATTTGCGCGAAAAAAGAAGGGTTCAGGCCTGTATCATTTAAAAAGTTATATCCAGAGTGGTATGCGAAATATGAGGAAATTAAGAAAAAATAAAAAAGCGTGGCAGAAGCCACGCTTTTTTATTTTTCATAATTAAATTGCGGGAAATCATCACCGTCGTTAAATGTAACAGCTAAATTATGTCCATCGAAGAACCACTCATCATCGCCTTCAATAAAGAAGTTAATACCTTCTTCTTGAGTTTGAACAGCAGGATGTGCAGGATCATCTTTACGAATACCTAAAGAAAGTCCTTTTTGCACAGTACTGCAACCGCCGTATTGTACGAAAAGGCGTAGTGTTTCACCCGATTGTAAGTTTAATTCGTTTTTATACCATTGTGCTGCTTCTTTTGTTACGGAAAGATTCATGTATAGTTCCTCCAAATTATGTTGCTTTTTCTTTAGTATAAAAAATAACGCAAAAAGACGCTATTAATATGCTTCACGTTTTCTTTTTGCGTTATGTGGGTTACGATCTTATTTTTGCTTTTTTGAAAAGTTTGCTTTCGGTTCAGTTTTATTTATAATTCGTCCGATATTTGCACGGTGTTTATAAATAACCATACCTGCTAATAAACACATCGCAATAATGAAGATTTTATCCCCGCTAACAATGGATGCAATAACAGCAACGACGGCTGTTACCATAGAAGAAAGTGATACGTATCTTGTTGTAAATAAAAGGCTGAAAAAGACAACAGCTAATATTGCAAAAACAACTGGAGAGTAGCATAATAGCACGCCAGCAGAAGTTGCAACAGCTTTACCACCACGGAATTTCGCGAAAATCGGATACACATGTCCAAGAACAGCTGCTAATCCGAACCATAGTGGGTGAACATCTAAACCGAAAATAATCGGTAGACTTGTTGCTAATGTACCTTTTAAAATGTCAGCAATTGTAACGATAAAACCTGCTTTTTTCCCTAGTGTGCGGAATGTATTTGTTCCGCCTAGATTACCGCTTCCGTGCTCACGAATATCGATTCCGTAGCCGATTTTTCCAACGACTAGTGCGAATGGAATCGAGCCAAGTAAGTAGGCAACGATAAATAAAAGATATGTAATAACCATAAGTTCAGTCTCCTTTATTCAAATGTGTTGATAAAGGGTAAAAAGAGTTTTTCCCGTATATTGTACCATACATTTGTAAAGAGCACATTTCTTTTTTGTAAATGAAAAATTCATTATTTCGTGAAAAAAATTTCACAGGAATGTTACATTTCTCACAGAAACACCAAGACTATATGTAGTAACATTTTAATCAAAAGACAACAACATATTGGTGGAGGGTTATAAATGTTACAACGAAATGTACGTGGAGAAGAATTAATGAGAGTGTTTGAGACGATTGTCCACGGTAGTGAGCAAGATTTAATGCAAGAAAATGCAAATGTAGATGGTCGCTCTCCAATGGGAGTAATGGGAACGTTCGCATCAGAGAGTGCGAAATATTATGCAGTTGAAAATTTATTGTCAGATCAAGTGAAAAAAGCGATAAATCAAAATATATTATATCCACATGACTTAGATTTTTATGCGACAGGAACGACGACTTGTTCGCAAATTCCGTTAGCGCAAATGCTTGCGGACGGTTTTCATACCGGACATGGGCATATGAGACAACCGCAGGATATTAAAAGTGCATTGGCTCTTTCGTCTATTATTTTTCAGGCGAATCAAAATATGCAGCACGGTGGTCAATCATTTGCACTCTTTGATATTGATTTAGCTCCATATGTGAGAAAAACAGTAGCGAGACATAAGAAACGATTACAGTCATATCCGCTTACGAAAGAACAAATAGAAGAATTTGCATGGAAAGAAACAGAAAATGATACGTATCAGGCGTGTGAAGCTTTCGTTCATAATTCAAATAGTATGCACAGTAGGGGCGGGGGACAAGTACCGTTTATTTCTATTAATTATGGAACAGACACATCAAAAGAGGGACGGTTATTAGTTAGACAACTTTTAAAAGCGACACAAGCTGGTCTTGGTAAAGGAGAAACACCAATTTTTCCGATTCAAATTTTTAAAATGAAAAAAGGTGTGAACTTTGAAGAATGTGATCCGAACTATGATTTATTTGAATTAGCGTTAGAGACAACGGCTGAACGATTATTCCCTAACTTTTCATTTTTAGATGCGCCATTTAATGCAGTGCATTATGACGGACGACCGGAAAGTGAAGTATGTTATATGGGATGTCGTACCCGTGTCATGTCTAACATACATGGAGAAGAAACAGCGATTGGAAGAGGCAATTTATCATTTACGTCTATCAACTTAGTGAAATTAGCGTTAATTAGTGGTTCAAAAGAAGCATTTTTTGAAGCGTTAAATTATTACTTAGATTTAGGGATTAAGCAATTATTAGAGAGATTTGAGTATCAATGTACGAAGCGAGCAAGAGATTTTCGATTTTTATATTCACAAGGTGTATGGCGCGGTGGAGAGAAGTTACAGCCTGAAGATTCTGTAGCATCCATTTTAAAGCAAGGGACGTTAAGTCTTGGTTTTATCGGTCTTGCGGAGTGTTTAGTAGCTTTAACAGGAAAGCATCATGGAGAAGATGAAGAATCATGGAAACTCGGATATGAAATCATTTCCTTTATGAGAGATAGAATGGATAAAGGAACGGAAGAACATGAACTGAATTTCTCAGTAATTGCAACTCCTGCAGAAGGGTTATCAGGGAAGTTTGTGAAAAAAGATAGAGAAGAATTTGGTGTGATTAGCGGTATAACGAACCATAATTATTATACGAATTCATTCCATATCCCAGTTTACTATAGCATTCAAGCGATAAATAAAATTCGTTTAGAAGGACCTTTCCATGCTCTATGTAACGGGGGACATATTACGTATATTGAGCTAGACGGAGCAGCTATGCATAACAAACAGGCGTTAAAACAAATTGTACGAGCGATGGCAAATCATGGCGTTGGATACGGTTCAATTAATCATCCTGTTGACCGTTGTAAGTGCTGCAGTTATCACGGAGTTATTGGAAATGAATGCCCAAGTTGCGGAAATGAAGACGAAGCTAATATAGAAAGAATTCGCCGTATAACAGGTTATCTTGTAGGAGATATGTCGAAGTGGAATAGTGCGAAACGTAGTGAAGAGATGGATCGGGTGAAGCATAAATGAAAGTGATGAACATCATTCATGATAGTGTAGTAGATGGGGAAGGGTTGCGGACAGTCGTGTTTTTTGCGGGCTGTCCGCATCGTTGTTTCGGTTGCCATAATCCAAAATCGTGGAATATTTGTAATGGAACTGAAATGACAGTAGAAGAAATTGTGAACGAGATTGCAAGTAATTCATTAACTGATGTAACATTTTCAGGTGGAGATCCATTCTTCCAAGCTGCTGAAGTGAAAAAAGTAGCAAAAGCTGTGAAAGACTTGAAAAAAAATCTATGGATGTATACAGGTTATACGTTAGAAGAGATACAGAGTTCTCAAAATAATGATATGATAGAGTTGTTACATTATGGGGATGTTTTAGTCGATGGAAGGTTTGAAATCGAGAAAAAAGATTTAACACTTCCATTTCGCGGAAGCTCCAATCAACGTATTATTCGATTGAAAGAGTAAAAAGGCGGGATAGATGATATGAATAAAACAGTATTACTTGTTGAAGATGAAAGAAGATTACGTGAAATCGTTAGTGATTATTTTCGTAATGAAGGCTTTGAAGTAATCGAAGCAGAAGACGGAAAAATAGCGTTAGAATTATTTGCAGAGCATGAAATTGATTTAATTATGTTAGATATTATGTTACCAGAAATAGATGGATGGTCTGTTTGTAGACGAATTAGAAAAGAATCAGCAGTACCGATCATTATGTTGACAGCACGTTCAGATGAGGATGATACACTACTAGGGTTCGAATTAGGTGCAGATGAGTATGTAACGAAACCTTTCAGCCCGAAAGTGTTAGTAGCTCGTGCGAAGACGTTATTAAAACGCGCGGATGGTGTGGTAGGAGTAGCGGAAGAAAATGCTATGTCTTTAGCTGGAATAGAAGTGAATCGTCTATCTAGAACCGTTTTAGTAGATGGAGAAGAAATTATATTGACACATAAGGAATTTGAACTTCTTGTTTATTTAATGGAGAACAAAGGAATTGTGTTGTCACGTCAACATTTATTAGATCAGTTATGGGGATATGATTACTACGGTGATGACCGAACGGTTGATACTCATATTAAAAAACTACGAAATAAGCTAGGAGATAAAGCGAAGCATATCGGTACTGTTATTCGAGTGGGTTACAAATTTGAAGAATAACCTTTAAATTACTATGCGCTTTGGCTTTGGGATATAGCAAATTTATACTCTCTTTTGTAGGTGGAATGTACAAAAAATACTTTTCTTGTCTACAATGTTAGATAAGAGTATTTTTTTAATTGGATTTCACGATGAGTTCACAAGAAGGACACAAAACGTGACTATACTGAAAATACGAATTCACCAGAGAGGGGAAGTAAACATGGGATATTACGACGGACCAAATTTAAATGAAGAGCATAGTGAAACGAGAGAAGTGAGAAAATCAGGTAGTAAAAAAGGTTATTTTTTCACAGGTTTAGTCGGAGCTGTAGTTGGGGCTGTCACAATTAGTTTTGCGGCACCATATATGCCATGGGCTCAAAATAATGGAGCGGCTGTATCATCATTCAGTTCGGATTCAAAAGTTGAAGGTACTGTAGTTCCTGTTGTCAATAAAGCAAAAAATGAAACTGATTTACCTGGTATGATTGAAGGCGCGAAAGATGTTGTTGTAGGTGTTATTAATATGCAACAAAGTGTTGATCCATTTGCAATGCAACCGACAGGCCAAGAGCAACAAGCTGGCTCAGGATCAGGTGTTATTTATAAAAAAGCAGGAAATAAAGCGTATATTGTAACGAACAACCATGTAGTAGATGGAGCGAATAAACTTGCTGTAAAACTAAGTGATGGTAAAAAGGTAGATGCAAAACTTGTAGGGAAAGACCCTTGGTTAGATTTAGCGGTTGTAGAAATTGATGGATCTAATGTAAATAAAGTTGCCACTTTAGGTGATTCAAGTAAACTTCGTGCGGGTGAAAAAGCGATTGCAATTGGTAACCCACTAGGGTTTGATGGAAGTGTAACGGAAGGTATTATTAGTAGCAAAGAACGTGAAATTCCAGTAGATATCGATGGCGATAAGCGTGCAGATTGGAATGCTCAAGTTATTCAAACAGATGCAGCAATTAACCCAGGTAATAGTGGTGGTGCGTTGTTTAACCAAAATGGTGAAATAATTGGGATTAATTCAAGTAAAATTGCACAACAAGAAGTTGAAGGAATTGGATTTGCTATTCCAATTAATATTGCAAAGCCAGTTATTGAATCACTTGAAAAAGACGGAGTAGTGAAACGTCCAGCTCTTGGAGTAGGTGTCGTTTCATTAGAAGATGTGCAAGCTTATGCAGTAAATCAATTGAAAGTACCGAAAGAAGTAACAAACGGCGTTGTATTAGGTAAAATTTACCCAATATCACCTGCAGAAAAAGCTGGTTTAGAGCAATATGATATTGTAGTATCATTAGATGATCAAAAAGTAGAAAATTCACTTCAATTCCGTAAATATTTATATGAAAAGAAAAAAGTAGGCGAGAAAGTAGAAGTTACATTCTATCGTAACGGTCAAAAAATGACGAAAACAGCTACTTTAGCAGATAATTCAGCTACAAAGAATCAATAATTGAAATAAAAGAAAGTCTCTTTCATATTGAAAGAGACTTTCTTTATCGGCTATACTAAAGGAATAGGAGGGATAAATTATGACAATTGAAAACCCAACTCGTACGGAAATTGGTGAAGTATTAAAGAAAAGCAAAACGATTGCAGTTGTTGGATTATCGGATAAGCCAGAACGTACATCGTATATGGTTTCAAAAGCAATGCAAGATGCTGGGTATCGCATTATTCCAGTAAACCCAACAGTAGATGAGGTGCTTGGAGAAAAAGCAGTTTCTTCACTAAAGGATATTAAGGAACATGTTGATATTGTAAATGTATTCCGTCGTTCAGAATTTTTAATGGATGTTGCGAAAGAGTTTGTAGAGATTGATGCAGATGTTTTTTGGGCACAATTAGGAGTACAAGATGAAGATACATATAAACTTTTGCAAGAAAAAGGCTATACTGTAATAATGGATCGTTGCATTAAAGTAGAACATGCGATGACAAAATAGTATAGGTTTTAAAGAGAGAAAGATTGATTCAGCCCTCTTTATAAATAAGTAGGGCCGATGAACGAGGTGTTCATCATGAGATTTTTTAAAGGCTGTTTTTGGGGAATGTTACTTGTTATCCCATTTTGGATATTGATCATTTGGATCATGATAAAGGTTTGGAATGTATAATCTTGGCATACATATCCATTTCTCGTTGACAAACGATTATTTTTCTGAAATAGTAGCCTAGAGGAATCCTTGTGAAAAAACAAGGATTTTTCTATTGAAAATGGTATATAAAAGAGATAAGATAACTTGCCAAAACTATAGTCGAGGCGTTATTCTATAATAGAAACATATGTTCTGATTTGATTAGGAAAGGGGCAAGGAGTTTGGCAAAGCATCAGTTCCAATATAATGAAGATGCAATTCAAGTGCTAGAAGGACTTGAAGCCGTTCGAAAACGCCCGGGTATGTATATCGGGAGTACGGATAGCCGTGGATTGCATCATTTAGTATATGAAATAGTAGATAACTCCGTTGATGAAGCGTTAGCGGGATTTGGCGACGAAATTTCTGTCGTAATACATAAAGATAATAGTATTAGCGTTATTGATAAAGGGCGAGGAATGCCTACGGGAATGCATAAACTTGGGAAACCTACACCTGAAGTTATTTTAACTGTACTTCATGCCGGTGGTAAGTTTGGTCAAGGTGGCTATAAAACAAGTGGTGGTTTACACGGTGTTGGGGCATCAGTTGTAAATGCCTTGTCAGAATGGTTAGTAGTGACGATTAAACGTGACGGAAATATTTATGAACAACGCTTTGAAAATGGTGGTATTCCTGCAACGACACTGGAAAAGATCGGGAAGACGAAAGAGTCTGGTACGACAATACATTTTAAACCAGATACAACGATTTTCAGCACAACAAATTACAATTACGAAACATTATGTGAAAGATTACGTGAATCTGCATTCTTATTAAAAGGGATGAAAATCTCAATAAAAGATGAGCGAAATGATTTAGAAGATGTCTTTCATTATGAAACAGGAATCGAAGCTTTCGTTTCATACTTAAATGAAGAAAAAGATTCAATCCATCCGGTTGTATATTTTACTGGTGAACAAAATGGAATTGAGGCAGAGCTAGCTTTTCAATTTAACGATGGCTACTCAGAAAATATTCTTTCGTTTGTAAATAATGTACGTACAAAAGATGGTGGAACACACGAAGCTGGGTTTAAGACAGCAATGACTCGTGTGTTCAATGAGTATGCTCGTAAAGTATCGTTATTAAAAGAAAAAGATAAAAACTTAGAAGGTACAGATATTCGTGAAGGTGTAGCGGCTATCGTTTCTGTACGTGTACCAGAAGAAGTACTTCAGTTTGAAGGGCAAACGAAAGGGAAACTTGGTACAAGTGAAGCTCGTTCTTCAATTGATGCAATTGTATCTGAGCATTTAGCTTACTTTTTAGAAGAAAACCCGGATGTTGCTACACTTCTTGTGAGAAAGGCAGTTAAAGCAGCGCAGGCACGTGAGGCTGCTCGTAAAGCGAGAGAAGAAGCGCGTACTGGTAAAAAGAAAAAGAAATCAGAAGGTACATTAAGTGGTAAGTTAACACCAGCACAATCACGTAACCCGCAAAAAAATGAACTGTACCTAGTAGAGGGTGACTCTGCGGGTGGTTCCGCGAAACAAGGTCGAGACCGACGTTTCCAAGCGGTATTACCGTTACGTGGTAAAGTAATCAATACAGAAAAAGCAAAACTTGCTGATATCTTTAAAAATGAAGAGATTAATACAATTATTTACGCTATTGGCGGTGGTGTAGGGAATGAATTCGCTGTTGAAGATATTAACTACGATAAAATTGTAATTATGACCGATGCTGATACAGATGGTGCGCACATTCAAGTATTGTTACTAACGTTCTTCTACAGATATATGAAACCACTTATCGAAGCTGGCAAAGTATTTATTGCACTTCCTCCTTTATACAAAGTAAGTAAAGGAAAAGGTAAGAGTGAAGTGATTGAGTATGCATGGTCTGATGAAGAATTAGATGGTGTAACAAAAAAGGTCGGTAAAGGCTACATGCTGCAGCGCTATAAAGGACTTGGTGAAATGAATGCAGACCAATTATGGGAAACGACGATGAATCCTGAAACACGTACGTTGATTCGTGTGAAAATTGACGATGCATCAAGAGCGGAGCGCCGAGTTACGACATTGATGGGTGATAAAGTAGAACCTCGCCGTAAATGGATCGAACGAAATGTACAATTTGGTATGCAAGAAGAAGGAAATATTTTAGAAAATGAAATGATTATGGAGACGGAGGTGGAATAACATGCAGGCAGAGAAGTTTCATGACCTCCCGCTTGAAGACGTGTTAGGTGACCGCTTTGCACGTTATAGTAAATATATTATTCAAGATCGCGCGCTTCCAGATGCGCGTGACGGTTTAAAACCGGTGCAAAGACGTATTTTATATTCTATGTATGTAGAAGGAAATGTACATGATAAAGCATTTCGTAAATCAGCTAAAACAGTTGGTAATGTTATTGGTAACTACCATCCACACGGTGATTCCTCTGTATATGAGGCGATGGTACGTTTAAGTCAAACTTGGAAAGTACGTAATGTTTTAGTTGAAATGCATGGTAATAATGGTAGTGTGGATGGCGATCCAGCAGCGGCAATGCGTTATACGGAAGCACGATTATCACCAATCGCATCTGAGTTATTGCGTGATCTCGATAAAGAAACAGTAGAATTCGTGTCAAATTTCGATGATACGAGTGAAGAACCTGTTGTACTTCCAGCGATGTTCCCGAACTTACTAGTGAACGGATCGACAGGAATTTCAGCTGGTTATGCAACAGAAATTCCTCCGCATCACCTTGGGGAAGTAATTGATGCGACGATGATGCGTATTGATAAGCCGAATAGTACTGTTGATGATTTATTAACAGTTATGAAAGGACCAGATTTCCCGACAGGTGGTATTATTCAGGGGATTGATGGTATCAAAAAAGCGTATGAAACAGGAAAAGGTAAAATTATTATTCGCGGAAAAGCTGAAGTTGAAACAATCCGTGGTGGGAAGCAACAAATCGTTATTACAGAAATTCCGTATGAAGTAAATAAAGCGAACCTTGTTAAAAAAATGGATGAATTACGTCTAGATAAAAAACTAGATGGAATTGCTGAAGTACGTGATGAGACAGATCGTACAGGTCTTCGCATCGTTGTAGAGTTAAAAAAAGAAGTAAATGCTGAAGGTATTTTAAATTATTTATATAAGAACACAGATTTACAAATTCCATATAACTTTAATATGGTAGCGATAAATAATCGTCGTCCGACACTTATGACATTACCTAAGATTTTGGATGCGTATATTGGGCATCAAAAAGAAGTTGTTACGAGACGCTCACAATATGAATTAAGAAAAGCAGAAAACCGTCAACATATTGTAGAAGGTTTAAAGAAAGCATTATCGATTTTAGATGAAGTGATTGAAACAATCCGTGCTTCTAAGGATAAACGTAATGCAAAAGATAATTTAAGTACGAAATTTGGATTTACAGAAGCGCAATCAGAAGCAATTGTTTCGCTGCAACTATATCGTTTAACGAATACAGATATTACGGCGCTAGAACAAGAAGCAGACGAGCTTAATAAGAAGATTATAGAGTTACAGTCAATTTTACAAAGTGAAAAAAGACTTCTTCAAGTTATTAAAACAGATTTGAAGAGAGTCAAGAAAACATATAGTGATGATCGCCGTGCTATTATTGAAGAACAAATTGAGGAAATTAAAATCGATGTGGAAGTTATGATTCCGCAGGAAGATGTCATCGTTACTGTAACGAAAGAAGGATATGTGAAACGAACAGGTTGGCGTTCACATAATGCATCGAACGGAAAAGACTTCGGTATGAAAGAGGGTGACATCTTACTGGAGCGATTCGATACGAATACGACAGAGACAGTCCTCTTATTTACGAATAAAGGAAACTATATATATCTGCCAGTATATGAAATGCCAGAAATTCGTTGGAAAGATTTAGGTCAACACGTTGCGAATCTCGTTTCACTCGAGCGGGATGAAATGATTATTTGGGCGACCGTCGTACCGAATTTTGAAGAAGAAAAACGATTTATCGTATTTGTTACACGAAATGGTATGATTAAGAAAACAGAATTAAACCAATATAAAGTTCAGCGTTATTCAAGAGCGTTCGTCGCTGTGAATTTGAAAAAAGATGATTATGTTGTAGATATATTTGCAACAGATGGAACGAGTGATATTGTTCTTGCAACCTATGGTGCATATGCACTTATTTTCCATGAAGATGAAGTAAGTCCAGTCGGTGTAAGGGCCGCTGGTGTAAAAGCAATTAACTTAAAAGAAGATGATTATGTCGCTTCGGGTAAACCGTTACATGGTGACAAAGATCAACTTATTCTTGTTACGCAGCGAGGTGCTGTAAAACGTCTAAAAGCATCAGAAATTGAGAAATCAACGAGAGCGAAGCGAGGTCTTGTTATTTTTAAAGAGTTAAAACGTAATCCATACCGTATTGTCGGTATTGAAATTGTTCGAGATGATGAACTAGTATATATGAAGACTGAGAAACATATTGTAGAAGAAATTGATCCGAAAGCGTATCGAAATAAAGACCGGTATAGTAACGGTAGTTTAGTACTAGATGTTAATGATACTGGTGAAGTTATTGAAACGTGGACAAAAAAACGACCGGAGTAAAAAAGCATCTTGCTATGAATAATGGCAAGATGCTTTTTTCTAGGCAAATTATTATGTAAATAATAATAATCTTGTTATAATAACTGAATGAAATCGTTCTCATAAAGTGGAACTTTAATCAATCGGACTTTTACGAGCAGTTGATTCCTCAACTAATTTCTTTGCTTTCGCTGAATTTTGAGGTAGGAATCTTACTGTCCGTTAAAGCGGGACAGATGGAGGGGCAACATGGAAAAAATAGGTGTAGGCATTGTAGGATTTGGATTTTCTAGTACAACATTTCACATCCCATTATTACAAACGATAGAAGAATATGATATTCGTGCTATTTTATCTTCAAAAGAAGAACTAGTGAAGCAAGCATTACCAAATGCTGAAGTTGTTGGCACAATTGAGGAATTAGTAAATCGTGCTGATATTGACTTAGTGGTCATTACTTCACCGAATACAACTCATTTTCCATATGTAAAAGAAGCAATTTTACATGGTAAGCATGTAGTTGTGGAGAAGCCATTCGTTGTTTCAATTGAAGAAGGCGAAGAACTAATTTCATTAGCAAAACAGCATAATGTGGTGTTAAGCGTGTATCATAATCGCCGTTTTGATAATGATTTCTTAACGATAAAGAAATTGTTAGAAGAAAATAGAGTAGGGAATCTATACGCATATGAAGCGCATTTCGATCGTTTTCGCCCGAATGTACGTGATCGCTGGAGAGAAAAGAATTTACCAGGATCAGGTATACTGTATGATTTAGGATCGCATTTAATTGACCAAGCATTATCATTATTTGGGAAACCAGATGCGATAAGTGCAGATGTAATCAAACAACGACCAGGTGCAGAAATTGATGATTACTTCCATGTTATACTTCACTACGGTGTTAAACGTGTCACTTTACATAGTAGCAGTTACGTAAAGCAAGAAGGTCCACACTTTACACTGCATGGAGATAAAGGTTCTATCGTGAAATACGGTATGGATTCACAGGAAGAACAATTAAAAAATGGAATGAAGCCAGGCGATAACGGTTATGGATTAGATGCTGAAGAGAATTTTGCTACTTTACATACGGAAGAAAAGCTAGAGCGTATTCCAACAGAAGTTGGCTGTTATGACATGTATTATAAAGGTGTAAGAGATAGTATAGTAAATGGTGAGAAACCACCTGTAACAGCACAAGAAGGCTTAGAAGTTATTCGACTTATTCAATTAGCGATTGAAAGTAGTGAAACCGGTAGAGTCATCACTATAAAGTAAAAAAGACACGAATTTCGTGTCTTTTTTATTAGGAATATGTGAATATGGATAATTATTTAGTTTAATCGTTTGTCATACATTAACTGGATTTGTATGCCGTAAGGATCTTCAATAATCCCATATGCTTCACTAAATATATTTTTTTCTAGCGGAGAGATTATCTTCACATGCTTATCGGAAATTAAATTATTATAAAACCTTTGTATTTCTTCTAAATTAGCGCTTTGAATGCAAAGTGACATGTTATTTCCAACGTTATAACGTTCATTAGGTTTCATTGTATCTTCTGCTATCATTAGCTTTGTATTCCCAATTTGTAAAACAGAGTGAGCAATATGATCTTTATTTTCACTTGTAATTTTAAAAGAACTATCTCTTTTGGCCATTTCTCCATACGTAACAATCATTAACTGCGTAGCTTCTAAATTACGTGTGTAAAAATTAATTGCCTCCTTTGCTTGCCCATTCATTGAAAGAAAAATAGCTATTTCTAATGTCATAAATATATAACTCCTTTATTAGTTAATAATTATAATATAGACTAAAAAGGTTCCAATATATGACACCTTTTTGGGAGGGAAATATGAAAAAAACGGAACGAATAAATGATATGCTTATTTTCTTAAATAATAAAAGATATTTTAATTTAAAAGATTTAATGGCTAGATATGATATTTCTAAAAGTACCGCGTTGCGAGATATTCAATCATTAGAAGAAATAGGTGTACCAATATATTCTGAACTGGGTAGAAATGGAAGTTATAAAATTATAGAAAATAGTGTGTTATCGCCAATTTATTTTAGTGTGGATGAAATGTATGCGTTATACTTTTCAATTCTTATGCTAAATGGATACAAGACAAAACCATTTAATGTAGAAAGTATTGCGCTTGAAAATAAATTTAAACATGTATTACCTGATAATGTGAGTGAAAATATTTCAATCATGGAAAGAACGCTTTCTTTTGAAGTAACAAATCATAGTAATTTTAGTCCGTTCTTAAAAGAAATTTTACAGGGGATTTTTGCTGAGCGAGTTTATCATTTAACATATTTAAAAAAAGATGAGGAAAAAGTATTGGTCGCCCAATTTATTCGAATAGAATCTAAATTTGGCCAGTGGTATGCTAAAATCTTTAATTTTGAGACAAATAATGTTCAAATAATTAGATGTGATAAAATTCTTTCTATTGAGGAAACAAGCAATACGAATCCAAAAAATCTTGAAGAGTTGTTAAGTTATCTTACAACTTTTCACAGAAAGCCGGATGCAATTGATTTTCGTGTCATTGTTAATCAAAAAGGAAAAGATATTTTTGATAAAGAGAATTATCCTTCCATGAGGATACAAAAAGAAAATGAAAATTATAGTATAACAGGCTATTTTAACAAACAAGAAGTTGAGTTTATTTCAAGTTACTTTCTGAATTTCGGTGAAACAATTATCTCAATTCAGCCAGTTATGCTAAAAGAGTTAATCTATAATAAGGTATTATCTATAAAGCAGCATTTAACTGCTTTAAGATAAAGTTAGTTTTAATCATTTTATTGACATGAAAAAGCCCTTGAGATTTAAATATCCAAAGGGCTTTTTTTGTGATGGTATTTGTTCTTTAGAAACATTATTTTTCTGGGACGGACAGTCCATAAAAGAACATCGTAACGATATCTTGTATATGTTTTTCGCGATCTCCTTCAAGAAGCTGAGCCCCGAAATCATCACCTAGTTTAGTGAACATTTGAATGTATAGTAACATCATTTCTTTAGTAAGGTGAGGGTTAATTTCATTTTTTTGCTGTGCTTGTTCTAGTATTTCTAAATACCAAGGCAGGATTTTTTCGTTTTGATAACTATAAATAAACTCTCGGAGCTCTTCATCTCTTTGCATCATTTGTAGTAACATATCCGGCTGAAATAACCCACCAGTATTCATTTTTCTTACAATCATTTTTTGCATCATCTCATGAAAAGGTAATTTTTCCTCTGCAAGATCTTTATAATATTGAAATTCAGATATGATAAATTCTTGTATAAGCTCTCTAAATAATGCATCTTTACTTCCGAAATGATTATAAATGGTAACTTGAGAAACATTTGCTTCTTTTGCAATATGTTCTATTTTCACTTCATTAAATCCACGTTCTGAAAATAATAAGAAGGCTGCCTCTTTAATGGCACGTTTTTTCTTTTCTTTCACTTTTTCAAAGCCGTTCAATGCAATCACCTCAATTAAAATATACAAGAAAAAATAATGGAAAACAATAATTTTGAAATATGGACATATAAATATTTCAAAAAGTTGTTGCGAATATGAAAGATGAGGAGTACAATAATTTTGAAATATCACATATTAAATATTTCAAAAAATGAGGTGGAATTATGATTTCAGTTCAAAATGTCACAAAACAGTTTTCAAATGGAAAAGGTTTGTTTCATATTACATTTGATGTAAAAGAAGGGGAAGTATTTGGTTACTTAGGACCAAATGGTGCTGGGAAATCCACAACAATTCGTAATTTAATGGGATTTATAAAACCGACAGCTGGTAAAGCGACAATTTTTGGATTAGATTGTTGGAATGAAGCGGCGAAAATCCAAAGGAAAGTTGGGTATCTGCCAGGTGAAATTTCTTTTATTGAAGGAATGAACGGATTAGATTTTTTAAAGTTAATGCAAGGAATGCGCGGGTTAAAGGATACGAAAAGACGAGATGAATTAATAGAACGTCTACAATTTGATGTGAAAACACCGATTCGAAAAATGTCTAAAGGAATGAAGCAAAAAGTAGGAATTGTTGCTGCTTTTATGCATGATCCGGAAGTGTTAATTTTAGATGAACCAACATCAGGACTCGATCCACTTATGCAGCAAGTGTTTATCGATTTAATATTAGAAGAAAAGCAAAGAGGGAAAACAATCCTTATGTCATCGCACATTTTTACTGAGATTGAGAGAACTTGTGACAGAGTGGCTATAATTAAAGATGGTCGCCTTGTAACGGTTGAAAATATTCATGATTTACAAAGCTTGAGACGACAGGTAATAGATGTAACCGTATCATCGCAAGAAGAGATTGAATCTCTTACACAATGTAATTTGCAATTTGAAGCGGTGAAAGGTAGAGAAGCATCGATTATTGTGCAAGGAAACTATCAAACTGTTTTACAAACACTTTCAAACTATAATGTAACGGCGCTTCAAACGAGAGCAATGGATTTAGAACATTTATTTATGCATTATTACGATAAGAAAGAAGGGGTAAAGCATGAATAAGCAATTGTTTTTAGCTAGTTTGAAAGAAACACAAAAAAGTATTTTGAGTTATGCAACTGGTGCAGCTCTATATTTATGGTTATTAATTTGGATCTTCCCTTCAATGGTATCAGCGAAAGGGTTAAATGAATTAATAAGTGCTATGCCTGATAGTGTGAAAAAAATTGTTGGAATGGAAAGTCCGATTCAAAACGTAATGGATTTTTTAGCTGGCGAATATTATAGTCTATTGTTTATTATCATATTAACAATTTTTTGTGTAACAGTTGCAACGCATTTAATTGCTCGTCATGTAGATAAAGGAGCGATGGCATACTTGCTAACAACACCTGTATCTAGAGTGCAAATTGCAATCACGCAAGCGGCTATTCTCGTATTAGGGCTACTAATCATAGTAACTGTTACGTATGTAGCGGGTATAGTAGGTGCAGAGTGGTTTCTACAAGATAATAACTTAAATAAAGAATTATTCCTGAAGATAAATATAGTCGGTGGGTTAATATTTTTAGTCGTTAGTGCGTATTCATTTTTCTTTTCTTGTATATGTAATGACGAAAGAAAGGCACTTAGCTACTCAGCAAGTTTAACTATTTTATTTTTCGTAACGGACATGGTAGGTAAATTAAGCGATAAGTTAGAGTGGATGAGAAATATATCATTATTTACGCTATTTCGTCCGAAAGAAATTGCTGAGGGAACATATAATATATGGCCAGTGAGTATAGGTTTAACTGCTGGAGCACTTTGTATTTTCATAGTAGCAATTGTAGTGTTTAGGAAAAGGGATTTACCGTTGTAAAGTAGAAAGTCCACTGAGAAAGTGGGCTTTTTTTGATGAGGAGGAAACGAATGAATCATTTGTTCCGGGTTAAACTATATGTAAATGATATTGAGAAGTCATTATTGTTTTATGAAGAAGTAATTGGTTTACAGTTGTATAAAAGAAGTATGCATGCAGCACGCTTTAATCACGATCAGTTTTCTCTGTTACTAGCTACTGATTCAACATTGAGTGAAAATCACTATTTTTACAATCGAAAAGACATGAAGGGGAATGGCTTTGAACTAATTATTGTTGTCAATCGGATTGAAGAAGTATATGAACGTTGTAAAGAGAAGCGATGCACAATACAAGAAGAAATTCAAACTTATCCGTGGGAGATGCGGGGATTTAAAGTTGTCGATCCAGATGGATATTTCCTTAGAATTACATCTGAGTAAAGGTAAACATGAAGAATGTTTACCTTTTTTATGGAAATATTCAAAAAAATGAACCTTTTTCTAGGCTCATCCGTCTAATACATGTAAAGTTAAATTTGAAGTGAGGATGAAACAGGAGGAGCAATTGTGAAAGTAATCCCTTTATATAAAATGATTGTAAAAGAAGAAACGGATGTTTCTTTAGCGAAAAAAGGTGATCATGAAGCGTTTATGGCGCTTATACATACAGAAAAAGTGAAGATGTATCGTATTGCAAAGGCGATGTTACGTGATGAGACAAATATAGAGGATGCGATACAGGCAACAATTTTAAAAGCCTATGAAAATATAAAAAAATTAAAGAAAGAAGAGTTTTTTCAAACTTGGTTAATTCGAATTTTGATAAATGAGTGTAACAATATTATTAGATCATACAAAAAAATAATGGTAATAGAAGAAAGTGATTACAATATGAGTGCTTATGATCAGTATGAAGATATAGATTTGTGTAATGCGATTCAATCGTTACATGAAGAATTAAGAGCTGTTACGGTTCTTTATTATTATGAAGATATGAATCAAGAGAGTATAGCGAAGCTTTTAGAAGTGCCAAAAGGAACAGTGAAATCGAGATTGTCACGCGCGAGGGAACAATTGCAAAAGCGATTAAAGATGGAATAGGAGGTGTAAAGAGTGGATAATGAAAAATTATTTGATGAGAAATTAAAAAAGAGAATAAAAGAAGAGAATGTTATAGTACCACCAGAGTTAAATGAAAAGATTAATCGTACACTTCATAATCTCCCTGTAAAAAAGAAAGGTTACAAAGTTTATATGATGGCTATAAGTGCTGCGGTTCTAACACTTTCAATTGTGTCTATGTCGGAGTTTTCGGATCAAATTTTCGCTCAAAATGGTGGAGTATTTGAATATGTAAAGAAAAAGGCGTTTTCTGATTATGAAAATGAAGAAGAAATAAAATCGAACGTAAATTATCCAGATAAAGAAAAAATTCATGAAAAGATGCTGGATTCTATTGATCATTTTAAAAATATTTCAGGACAATTTGAGGAATATTCTAGCTCGTCAAGAATTGCTACAACATACAAATATGCGATTGATACGGAGCAACAAAGAGGTATCTCTTCGAAAGAAGATAAGCTAACGAAAAAACGAACAATTATATATAACGAGGGCAAGAAAAAAGAATTTGATGATGAGAAGTATACATATAGAGAGACAAAATGGAGCCCGAAGGAAAGAAACTATGAACTATTAAAATTAAATCCTACGGAAAGATTATTGAGAAAATCAGGTGAAAAGAAACGATATGATGACGAATATGTGGGATTTGCGAAGTATAGTATGCAATCAGAATTTGCTGAGCTATTAATCCGATATAAAGATTGGAATTATAAAGAAACGAAGTATCTTGGACTTGATTGCTACAAAATAGAAGGGACAATAAACATAGAAATGCCTGTAAGTACATCTGAAGATTTAAGAGGGAAATTTGAAATGGTTGTAGAGAAAAATACGGGGATTATGCTAAAGTTCCTTAGTTTCCACGAAGGTATGATTCAATATTCGATTACAACTGAATGGATACAAATAAACAAAGGGTTGAAAGAGAATGTATTTCAAAAGGATAGTACTAATTATGAAAAATTGAAAAATATATTAGATGAATAGAAAACGGAGGGAACGATATGGAGAATACCTCTTCTTCAAGAGAAAAGAAAAATAAAAGAAAATATAAAAAGACAACAATAATAAGTGTCTTGTTAGTAGTATTACTATTTGGCGGAGTTGGATATGGTACTTATGTATATATGAAAACTTCTAATCTCGTACAAAAGTCTAGTTTAAATTTAGCGCGTGGTGAAAAATCAAATTTACGTGAGAACGCCGTAAAACCAATTGCAAATAATGTTTCACTTTTAATTATGGGAATTGATGAAAATCAAGAACGACAAAAGGAGTATAATGGTGCTTTTCATACAGATGCACTACTGTTAGCTACTTTTAATAAAGATGATAAGACAGTGAAATTAACGAGCATACCACGTGATACATATACATATGTTCCAGTTGAAAAGAAAAAAGATAAAATAACGCATGCATATGGAAGTGGTTTCGTTAAAAATGGTAAAGATGGAGGACCGCAAGCTTCAGTGGAAGCGGTAGAAAAATTGTTACAAGTGCCTGTTGATTATTTTGTGAAGTTTAATTTTAATTCATTTACTAAAATTGTTGATGGGTTAGATGGGATTGAAGTAAATGTCCCAGTTGAATTTACGGAGCAAAATAGTAAAGATGAACCTGACGCAATCCATTTGAAAAAAGGACTACAAAAATTAACAGGGGAAGAAGCACTTGCACTGGCAAGAACGCGTCATATTGATAGTGATGCAATGAGAGGTCAGCGTCAACAGCTTGTTATGGAAGCGATGTTAAGTAAATTAAAAAGTGTAGGTTCGATTACGAAACTAGAAAAAATGGTTGAGGCGGTTGATGGTGATTTTAAAACAAACTTAGTAATGGATGATATTTTATCATTTTATAAATACGGATTAAACGGTTCAGTTGAAAAAATACAATTGGCTGGTGATGATTTATATTTACCTAACGGTCCAAATGGGCAACGTGTATATTATTATAATCCTAATAAAAAAGATTTGCAGAGTTTAAGTAATACGCTTAGAACACATCTAGGATTAAGTGAAAAGCAGATTGAGGAGAATTGAAGCAGGCATAATGTCTGCTTTTTTATTATATTTAATAGTATGGCATTTAAAATTAAATGTTATATACTATTTTCAAGTTATGGATAATAGTGTAACATAATTATGTGATTTAAGTTAAATAGCAGGGGGGATATTACACAGAATACATCATTAGCAATTATTGAAATAGTATGGGAGAAATGAAAGAAACAGGGGAGTATTAAAAATGAGAATTGTAAAGAATTTAACATTCCAAGTTATTCTGGCAATTATTTGTGGTATTGCAGTGGGGGCAATTTGGCCTAGTGTTGGACAAGAGATGAAGCCAATTGGTGAGACGTTCATCAATATGATTAAAATGGTTATTGCACCGATAATCTTTTTAACAATTGTGCTTGGTATTGCAAGTATGGGAAGTATGAAAAAGGTAGGTCGTGTTGGTGGGAAGGCACTATTATATTTTGAAATTGTTACAACAGCGGCTTTACTTATTGGTATCATCGTAGCGAATGTTGTACGTCCAGGAGATGGATTAGATCCTTCAAAACTAAAGGGCGGAGATGTTTCACAATATGTACAAAGCGGGCAAGAGATGCAATGGATGGATTTCTTTTTACATATTGTACCGTCTAATATGTTTGAAGCATTTGCAAAAGGTGATATTTTACAAGTTCTGTTCTTCTCCATTTTATTCGGTGCAGGGTTAACGATGCTGGGGGAAAATGGACAACCGGTTATCGACTTTTTCGAAAGATTATCGAAAGTATTTTTTAATATTTTATCGATTGTTATGAAGTTAGCGCCGGTTGGAGCATTCGGCGGGATGGCATTTACAATTGGTAAATATGGTTTAAGCACACTCATACCACTTGGTAAATTAATGATTTGTGTATATGCAACAATGGCATTATTTGTTTTTATTGTTTTAAATTTTATTTGTAAATTGTACAAATTTAGTTTGTGGAAATATTTAGCGCATATTAAAGAAGAATTACTCATTGTTCTCGGGACATCATCATCAGAATCAGTACTGCCGCGAATGATGACAAAGATGGAAGACTTCGGGTGTTCGAAGCCGGTAGTAGGTTTAGTCATTCCAACAGGCTATTCTTTTAACTTAGATGGAACAACAATTTATTTATCAATGGCTACTATATTTTTAGCTCAAGTCTTTCACGTTGATCTTTCACTAGGTCAACAATTAACCATAATAGCTATTTTGTTAGTTACATCTAAAGGAGCAGCGGCAGTAACAGGTGGAGGTTTTATTGTACTAGCATCTACTCTATCTGCAATGAATGTTATTCCATTAGAAGGATTAGCGCTATTACTTGGTGTAGATCGTTTCATGTCAGAAGCACGTGCTATCGTCAATTTAATTGGTAACGGTATTGCGACTGTAGTTGTTGCAAAAAGTGAAAATGAATTTGATGAAGAGAAGTATACGAGAGTAATAGAGGAAATGAAAAAAAGAAAATGGCCGGATAAAAAAGAGGTTTGTTACGATATACATTATTTATTAACAATAATTTACAAGTATTTTATAGTGTAGGGAGATAAAGACTATTAAATCAATACATAGAATTCAATGAGATATAGTGTTTCGAAAGAGTATGGAATTTTTATGAATATTACTGTAAAAAAATAATTTTTTAAAAATTTTCAATAATAACACTTTACAAAACTCGAAAAATTAGTAGAATAATAGTTAATAAGAATCTTCTGATAAATATATAAAGAAAAACAGAATTATCAGAAAATTCTTAAATGAGAGCGTTAAGAATTAGGGAGGGTACAGAAAGTGAAAAAGAAAAAAATGAAAAAACTAACAGCGGTTGTAGCACCAGTTTTAGCAATGAGTATGGCATTAACAGCATGTTCTACATCAGGTGGAGATAAGAAGACAAGCACAAATTCTAGCTCTGGCGGAGATAGCAAATCAGAAGAAAAATTAGCAGCGAAACAAGTGCTAAATCGTACAGAAACAAATGAGATTCCAACAATGGATACTTCTAAAAATACTGATACATTAGGTTCTCAAATTTTAGGGAACACAATGGAAGGTTTATATCGATTAGATAAAGATAACAAACCAATCCCAGCTGCGGCAGAGTCAAGCACGAAGAGTGAGGATGGTAAAAAATATACATTCAAATTACGTAAAGATGCAAAATGGTCAAATGGTGATCCAGTAACAGCAAAAGATTTCGTATTTGCATGGCAACGTCTATTAGATCCAAAAACAGCTGCTGAGTATGCATTCATTGCATTCCCAATTAAAAATGCAGAAGCGGTTAATAAAGGTGAAAAACCTGTAACAGAACTAGGAGTAAAAGCAGTAGATGATAATACTCTTGAAGTTGAATTAGAACAAGCAGTGCCATACTTCTTAAACTTAGTAGCATTCCCATCATACTATCCGTTAAATGAGAAGTTCGTAAAAGAAAAAGGGGATAAATACGGTTTAGAGTCTGATACAACAGTATATAACGGACCGTTCGTTCTTACTGATTGGAAACATGAGCAAGGCTGGAAACTAAAGAAAAACGATCAATATTGGGATAAAAAGACTGTAAAACTAGATGAAATCAATTATAGTGTAGTAAAAGAAGTAGCTACAAGAGTAAACTTATATGATACAAATGCAATTGATTTCGCGCTATTAACAGGTGAATTCGTTGATAAGTATAGAAACAATAAAGAAGAGTTTGGTTCATACTCACAAGTAAGTACTTACTTCTTACGTATGAATCAAAAACGTGGTGGACAAGATACACCGTTAAAGAGCCAAAAATTACGTGAAGCAATCGCATTATCAATCGATAAAAAGAATTTATCAAACGTTATTTTAAATGATGGATCTAAGCCTGCGGACTTCTTAGTACCGAAAGGATTAGCAACTGGACCAGACGGTAAAGACTTCCAAGAAACATTTAAAAATGGTATTAAACCAGATGCGAAAAAAGCAGCAGCTGCATGGAATGAAGCGAAAAAAGAGCTTGGGAAAGACCAAGTTACAATTGAGCTATTAAACTATGACACTGGTAATGCGAAAAAAGTTGGGGAATATGTAAAAGATCAAATTGAGAAAAACTTAAAAGGTGTAACTGTTAATATTAAACTTCAGCCATTCAAACAAAAGCTGAAATTAGAAACAGAGCAAGACTATGATATATCATTTGCTGGTTGGGGACCTGACTACGCTGACCCAATGACATTCTTAGATATGTTCCAGTCTAATCATTCTCATAACCAAATGGGCTTCGCAGATCCGAAGTATGATGATATGATCAAAAAAGCTGGCGGAGAATTAATGGGTGACGCGAAGAAACGTTGGGAAGAGCTAGGAAAAGCTGAGAAATTACTTCTTGAGCAAGATGTAGCACTTGTACCTTTATACCAACGTGGTGATGCATACGTTCAAAAGCCAAATGCAAAAGGCATCGTTCACCATAATATTAGCCCAGAGTATAGCTTCAAGTGGGCATATATGACTGAAAAAGAAGGAAAATAATTTTTAAATAGTGGTTTTATCTTTAAGTGGATATATGCAAGTTCCTTATCTTATTCTTGCATTGAGAATCTCGCTGTCCACAATAGAAGGATAAAATAATAGAGCATTCCAAAGGTAGATTCTTTACTTTTGGAATGCTTTTTATTATGAGATTAAATGTAAAAAGTAATGGATATAAGGTTTCTATTGTGAAAGGGATAATTTTTAGAATATTTTAAAAATAACTTTACAAAAACAGAAAAATCAGTAGAATATTAATTAATAAGAATTTTCTGATAACTAGTTATTAGAGAATCTATCAAAATTAGTTTCGTACATATAATTGGGGAGGGTACAAAAATGAAGAAAAAGATGAAAAAGTTCACGGCGGTTGTAGCGCCAGTTTTAGCGATGAGTATGGCGTTAACAGCGTGTTCTGGATCTGGTGGGGAGAAGAAATCAACTACGACGTCTAGTGGTGGTGGGGAAGAGAACAAATCCGAAATTAAATACGCAGCAAAACAAGTATTAAATCGTACAGAGAATCAAGAGATTCCGACGATGGATACGTCTAAATCTACTGATACGTTAGGGGCACAAATTTTAGGAAACACGATGGAAGGATTATATCGTTTGGATAAAGATAATAAGCCGATCCCAGCTGCAGCAGAATCTAGTACGAAAAGCGAGGATGGCAAAAAATATACATTTAAATTACGTAAAGATGCAAAATGGTCAAATGGTGATCCAGTAACAGCGAAAGATTTCGTATACGCATGGCAGCGCTTACTTGATAAAAATACAGCGGCAGAATATGCATTTATTGCCTACTATATTAAAAACGCAGAGGCAATTAATAAAGGTGAAAAACCTGTAACAGAATTAGGAGCAAAAGCGGTAGATGATTATACACTAGAAGTAGAACTAGAAAAACCAGTACCGTACTTCTTAAACTTATTAGCATTTCCGTCATACTATCCGTTAAATGAAAAATTCGTAAAAGAAAAAGGAGATAAGTACGGTTTAGAAGCTGATACAACGGTGTATAACGGACCATTCGTTATGGCTTCATGGAAACATGAACAAGGATGGCAGCTAAAGAAAAATGATAAATATTGGGATAATAAGACTGTGAAATTAGAAGAAATTAACTATAGTGTAGTAAAAGAAGTTGCGACGAAAGTAAACTTATATGATACAGGATCAATTGATTTTACATTACTATCAGGAGAATTTGTAGATAAATATAAATCGAACAAAGATGAGTACGGTGAGTATTCAGAAGCAAGTACATTCTTCTTACGTTTAAATCAAAAGCGTAACGGACAAGATACGCCGTTAAAGAGTAAAAAACTTCGTGAAGCAATCGCATTATCGGTTGATAAAAAAGGATTGGCAAACGTTATTTTAAATAACGGTTCAAAAGCAACGGATCAATTGGTTCCAAAAGGGCTTGCGACAGGACCAGACGGTAAAGATTATCAAGATACATTTAAAAATGGTCTGAAATATGATCCGAAAAAAGGTGCAGCAGCGTGGGAAGCAGCGAAAAAAGAACTTGGAAAAGATCAAGTTACAATTGAATTACTAAGTTATGATGATGGAACTGCGAAAAAGATTGCTGATTATGTTAAAGATCAAATTGAGAAAAATTTAAAAGGTGTAACGATTAATACAAAAATTCAGCCGTTCAAACAAAAATTAAAATTAGAGACTGCACAAGATTATGAAATTTCTTATGCAGGTTGGAGTCCAGACTATGCGGATCCAATGACATTTATTGATATGTTTGAATCGAAGAGCCCATATAACCAAATGAGTTATTCAAATGCAAAATACGACGAAATGGTACAAAAAGCAGGGAATGAATTAATGGGTGATGCGAAGAAACGTTGGGAGACGTTAGGGAAAGCAGAAAAATTATTCCTTGAAGAAGATGCTGGGTTAGTTCCTTTATATCAAACAGGAAGAGCGTATGTAATGAAACCGAATGTAAAAGGAATTGTGAAACATAACATTAGTCCAGAATATAGCTTTAAGTGGGCTTATGTAACGGAAGGAAAATAGGAAAAAAGAGCGTTTAAAAAATATATTATTTATTTTTTAAACGCTCTTTTACTATTCAATTAAATTTAAATAAATAGAGAAGAATAAGAAAAGTGGTACTTACATATAGTAGATGGGGGAGAATTCGTATAGTAGTAATAGATTGTTATTGTTTTAAATAAATTAATTATTATGAATATTCTTTAAAAATACTTTACAAATCGCGAAAAATTAGTAGAATGATAATTAGTAATAATTTTCTGGTAATTTAAATTAGAAATCTCTCAAAGTTAGTTTCGTACATATAAATTGGGGAGGGTACAAGAATGAAGAAAAAGATGAAAAAGTTTACGGCGGTTGTAGTGCCAGTTTTAGCGATGAGTATGGCGTTAACAGCATGTTCTGGATCTTCTGGTGGGGAGAAGAAAACGACAACGACATCTAATAATGGTGGAGAAGAGAAGAAATCTGATATTAAATATGCGGCAAAGCAAGTGTTAAATCGTACAGAAACGAATGAAATTCCGACGATGGACACTTCAAAAAGTACGGATACACTTGGGGCACAAATTTTAGGGAATACAATGGAAGGTTTATATCGCCTTGATAAAGATAATAAGCCAATCCCTGCTGTGGCAGAATCTAGCACAAAAAGCGAGGATGGTAAAAAATATACATTTAAATTACGGAAAGATGCAAAATGGTCGAACGGTGATCCTGTAACAGCGAAAGATTTCGTATTTGCATGGCAACGTCTAGTAGATCCAAAAACAGCTGCTGAGTATGCATTTATTGCTTACTATCTTAAAAATGCAGAAACAATTAATCAAGGAAAAGCAGAAGTAGCTACATTAGGTGTAAAAGCGGTAGATGATCATACGCTTGAAGTTGAACTAGAAAGACCAGTACCATATTTCTTGAATTTAATGGCATTTGCGTCATACTATCCATTAAATGAAAAATTCGTAAAAGAAAAAGGAAATAAATTTGGTTTAGAGTCTGATACAACAGTATATAACGGACCTTTTGTTCTTACTGATTGGAAGCATGAGCAAGGTTGGAAATTGAAGAAGAATGAGCAGTATTGGGATAAAAAGACTGTAAAACTAGATGAAATTAACTATAGTGTAGTAAAAGAACCAGCTACTAGAGTGAATTTATATGATACAGGTGCAATTGATTTCGCAATTTTATCAGGAGAATTTGTTGATAAGTATAGAAATAATAAAGAGGAATTTGGAGCATATTCAGAAACAAGTACGTTTTACTTGCGTCTAAATCAAAAGCGTGGTGGGCAAGATACACCGTTAAAGAGCAAAAAGCTACGTGAAGCAATCGCATTATCCATTGATAAGAAAGCTTTAACGAATGTTATTTTAAATGATGGTTCAAAACCAGTGGATTACTTAGTACCAAAAGGTTTAGCGAGTGGACCAGACGGTAAAGATTTCGCAGAAACGTTCAAGAATGGTTTAAAACAAGATTCTAAAAAGGCAGCAGCAGCATGGGAAGAAGCGAAAAAAGAGCTTGGAAAAGATCAAGTAACAATTGAATTGTTAAATTATGATACTGGTAATGCGAAAAAAGTTGGGGAGTATGTAAAAGATCAAGTTGAAAAGAATTTAAAAGGCGTGACAGTAAATATTAAACTGCAACCATTTAAGCAAAAACTAAAATTAGAATCAGACCAAGATTATGATTTTTCATATGGTGGCTGGAATCCAGATTATGCGGATCCAATGACGTACCTTGATATGTTTGAAACGAAAAATTCTCAAAACCAGATGAGCTACTCAAATTCAAAATATGATGATATTATTACTAAAGGTAAGACAGAATGGATGGCTGATGCAAAAAAACGTTGGACAGAGCTAGGGAAGGCAGAGAAATTGTTACTTGAGGAAGATGTAGCACTTGTACCTTTATATCAAAGTGCTAAATCATATGTTATGAAACCGAATGTAAAGGGAATTGTGAAACATAATATTAGTCCGGAATATAGTTTCAAATGGGCGTATGTAGAAGAGAAATAAAAAAGAGAAGAGCATTTTCAAGTTGCGGTATAGCACTTGGAAATGCTTTTTTTATGTGCACGATTTATTGATAGGTGAATATATGTATTATAGAAAATTTAAAGGAGAATTCTATGAAACGAAATACTTACATCGATTTCCTAGCTTATTACGGAATAGGAAGTGCTCATCCTGGTGGTTTTACGTTAACGAAACAATTGTTAGCACAATTGCCTTTTAGATATGGAGCAAATGTCCTTGAAATAGGCTGTGGTACGGGGAAAACAGCGGCATATATGAAGAAAGAATATGGTTATAAAGTAACGGCGGTTGAAAAGAATGAGATTATGATTCAAAAGGCGAAAGATAGATGGTCGTTTGAAGGAATAGACATTCAATTAATTGAAGGAAATGTAGAGCAATTACCTTGTTTGCATGACTCATTTGAGTTCGTACTCGGAGAATCGATACTCGCTTTTACAGAGAAAGAAAGGGTTATCCCGGAGTGCTATCGTGTACTACAGAAAGACGGTAAACTTGTTGTCATTGAAATGATTATTGATAGGCACATTGAGAAGAGTGAGGAAGGAAAAATTGCCCGACTATACGGGATGAAAGAACTATTAACTGAGAGTGAATGGGTACAATTATTTCAGAAAGCAAATTTTAAAAGAATTACAATTGCTGGCGGTGGTACAATTGCAGAAACAATCTCGGGCTATATAGAAGAGCCAGAATGGAATGTATCCTCGCATATTCCAAATGAATTATATGAGGCATGGGTACAGCATGAAAATGTACGACTTATGTACCAACATATTTTAGGACATCGTATTTTTATATGTGAAAAATAAAGAAAGAGAGTTGACTAAAGCTAGTCAACTCTTTACTATGTTAAATGAAAAATAATGCAGCTAATGTAATTCCGAAGATGAAACCAAATCCGAGTTCAACGCCCCAGCCGCCGCCACCCCAGCCACCACAACTACCGCAACCACGACCGCCACATCCACAGCCGCTGAATCCACCACCACAACCAAATCCGCAACTATCACATCTGCTAAGGCCCCCACAAAGGTCACAGCCACCGTTTGCATATGCGTCATAGTATCCAAATCCTGTATCAAAAGATGAGCGCTGTTGCACTGGTTCAATCCATACAGAGCTGTTTGTCACATCAATTATTTTGCCTAAATGAATGCGACCATCACGATCTTCAATTCGAACGACTTTACCGAAATAACGTTGGCACGTATCGTAACATTTTTGTCTATGCATGTTCTTTCCTCCTTCCCCATTACAGTAATACGATATGTAATGGGGACAAGTGCGGCTTGTACGAATGCCCTATCTATCATAATTGTTATAGGAAAGGGGAAATATAGGAAGAGGATATATAAGGAGGCAAAAGGCATGAAATCTACAGATCAGTTTCAGATATACGAAGTACCGTGGGAAGAGTTTATTGAAGCTTTGCGAGAGGAAATGAAGAAGCAAGTTGGGGCAGATATTATTGATACAATAGTTTGCAATTTAGAAGATGGTTTTGAAGTGTATACATATGTGCAAGGAGATTTGGATTTTGAATATAAGGAAGCGCTTGAAAGGAAATACGGGAGCGATGCAAAAACTCCTAACGTGTTAACAATTATGTTATTAGCTAGCATTTATAGTACAAGTGAAGAGAATTTACGCTTACATGCGGATCATAAAGATAATCCGATTGTTGAAGTGTATGTGAAGAAATGAAACACGCTGTGAAAGGCGTGTTTTTTAATTGTATGATAAAATGTTAGAAAATTAAGAAAGAAGGTGATAGGTTGGGAATTAAACATCTTAATTTAACAGTTGCAGATGTAGAAGCTGCGAGAGAGTTTTTAGCAAAGTATTTTGGTTTAACTTGTAGCGGAACAAGGGGAAATGGCTTTGCAGTTATGCGTGATAATGATGGGTTTATATTAACGTTAATGAAAGGGAAAGACGTACATTATCCAAAAACATTTCATGTAGGATTTCCACAAGAAAGTGAAGAACAAGTAGATAAGATAAATCAAAGATTGAAGGAAGATGGATTTTTGGTTGAGGCTCCTAAACGTGCACATGCGTATACGTTTTATGTGGAAGCACCTGGTGGATTTGCAATTGAAGTGATGTGTTAATTTAAAATCAAACTTTTTGTTAAGTGTTTTCAATATGAAAAGTAGGAAAAGTCTGTTTTAAGTGTAGAGCTTAAACAGGCTTTTTTACTTATAGTATCGGATGGAAAACGCTAGAAGGAATAATATTCAGTTTTTATAACTGTTTACATAATAAAGTTATGATGCGCTAGTTGTCCTAAAATACAAGTCATATATCTTGTATCCTCTCATAAATTTAAACATAGGAATTTGTCTACAAAGGTGGCGAAGCCTCATCATGAAAATTCGAATTTGTGCCACATTCATGTTGTTTCTATTTATATGGTTACATCCTTTTTGGACTTTTGCAAAAGGAGAGGAGGCAAAGGAAAGGGTCGTTTCACTTGTATATGATGATTCGGGCAGCATGAGAAATAACGATCGCTGGAAATATGCCAATTACGCTTTGCAAAGTTTAGTTGCGCTATTAGATGAAAAAGATAAATTTTCTTACGTTCCAATGAGCAAGCCGAATGATCCATTAAACATTTCGTTAACGAAGGATAAGAGACAAACAGAAATTGAGGGAATTGGAGCATGGAAAACGCATTTAAATACTCCGTTTAGCGCAGTAGAGACGGCGATGCAATCTATAAAAAAGGAAGCAGATATAGATGGAAAACGTGAATTTTGGCTTATTGTCTTAACTGACGGGGCATTTAATGATTTAGAGAAAGATAAGGTTGGCGGAAAAGAACAAATTACACAGAAGCTAGCACAGTTTAAGAAAGAAATGGATGCAAAAAAGATATCGTTACATCCAATTTTAATTACGATGGAAGAGGATTTAGGGCAGCAAGAAAAGGCACAACTAAATACGTTTAAAGAAATATGGAAGAAAGAGATAAATGGCGTTACGATGCCATCTAGTGGAGAGGATGGTATTGTAAAAAGCGTCAATCAAGTGGCAGCATTAGTTGCAAATCGTGATCCGTTCTCCTCGGTTGAATCGATTGTAAAAACGAAAGTAGTAGGAAAGAAAGTAGAGATTACAACACCATTCCCGTTAAAGCGTATGACGCTTGTACGGCAATCGCCTTCTTTGTCTAATTATCAGGTCACACAAATTTCTAAACCATTACAATTACAATCTTCTTATTCCATACATGCACCAGGAGAAGCGAAATTATTCGGAAATATAGTTCATATAAGTACGGAAAATCACGAAGTTATTAAACCAGGAACGTATACGATAGAAGTGGATCGAGATATTGAGAAAGAAGGATTACAAGTACTAGTTGAACCGGCGCTTAACTATACTGTTTCTACTTATGACAAAGACGATAGTAGTCAAAAAAATGTGGAGAAAATGTACGAAGGTGTTACTGCTGTTATTGAAGCGAAGCCTACGGAATTACCAATTCAGTCTTCATATTTTCAGTCAGAAGTAGAAATAGACGGAAAACAGTACCCGATGAAGTGGGACGATAAAAAACATGTATTTTACTACGAAACGAAGATCGATAAAGGGTTAGTGCGCGGGAAAGTTCATATGAACATAAAGGGGTTTTACAGACAGACGAAGGAATTTAAAATTGAAGTAACTGAAAAACCAAAATTATCATTGCAAACTATTACGAAAGATTATGAGGAAAAAGTAACGAATTTAGAGAATAGTAAACCGTTTATTATACAACCACAGTTAGATGGTAAGCCGATGACAGAAGAAGCTGTAAAGAAACTATTAAAATCTACTGGTGTCACATCTAAACAATCAATCAACTATGAAATAAAACAACAGGATAATCAAATTTATATTTATCCTCGCCCTCATTACTCCGACACATTCAATTTTACAGATACCGGCACCGTAGAAGCTACCATCGTAGTGCAAGATTCAAAATTACAAGAAGTAAAGAAAAATATATCACTTCATATTCAAAATGCACCGTTCTATGAAAAATATGCGCTTATTTTTAAGTTTGTTATTCCTATCACTTTATTATTGTTAGTAGTAGGAATAATCGTTTTAGGATGGATTGTTCGTCCAAGATTTCACCGAAAAGCACTATTGTATTACGAATGGGATCAAGAGGTAGCGAAAGATTGGTTATATCAATCTGAGCCAGAATTACTTAAAAATAAATGGTGGAAACACTATTTTGGCATTCCATTCCGAGCAGAAAGAAAGACTGTGCAATCCGTTACGTTTATAGCAAAGAAAGGATCGAAATCAATATTTGTAGCGAAAGAGTCACAAGTAGTAGGAATGATTATTGATGGGATGTTTATAACAGAAGATGAGGTTGGAATGGAACATAAGACGCTATATCCAAATGAACTTTTAGTAATTGATAGAGGGTATGGTAAAGAAATTTACAAATATGAGTGTGAATAGTAGATAGGGAAAAGGAGGGAGTCTTATCTTTCTCCCCTCTTTTCAAACAAGCAAGAATAGGAAGGTGGTTCACATGACGTTACAAGTTCCAACGATATTAATTGGTTTAGGTGGAATCGGTAGTACTGTAACACATCAAATATATGAAAGGCTACCTGAGGAGCGCCGAAAAAAGGTAGCAATGCACGTATTTGATACAGATGTGAATACATTGAGTAAATTTGATCATATTCGAAAGTTTAAGACGCAAACGAGTTCTAGTAAAACGCCAAGAGAGTATATTGCAGGAGATCCAACGATTCCAGAGTGGTTTCCGATGGACCCGACTATACTTGATAAACCACTGACAGAAGGGGCAGGACAGTTACGCGTCATTTCCCGTTTAGCGTTACTTGCTGCGATGAAAGAAGATAAATTGACATCCTTTTGGCAAGAAATCGAGAAGATTTTTCCGGTTACAAGCGATCAAACGGAATATGGAGTGCGTGTCATTATCGTAACATCACTAGCGGGCGGAACAGGTTCAGGGATGTTTCTACAAATTGCATTATATTTACGTGAAATGCTTCGGAAAAAACTGCAGCATCACAACATTTTAATACGTGGTGCGTTTTTAATGCCGGATGTTTTAGTTAAGACGAGAACGGTTAGTGCGAAAGAGTTTGAAACGGTGCAAGCAAACGGCTATGCCTCGTTAAAAGAATTACATGCCATTACACTCGGTTCCACTGGAGAATTATCAAAACGTGGCGGTGTGACGATTGAATTAGAATATCGACCTGATCAAGTAGATGAAGACGGAAGAACGAATCATACGATTAAACAACATCATTTACCATACAATTATTGTTTCCTATACGATTACGAAAATCTACATGGACACCATCTGCACAATTTATCAGATTATATGGAGCAAATGGCAAATACGATTTATTTACAGTTATTTAGTCCGATGTCTGCAAATCATTTTGCACAGGAAGATAATCAAATTCAGCAATTAGCAGAATCAAGTGGGAAAGGACGATATTGCGGGGCAGGAACGGCAAAGATTATTTATCCGTATGAGCACGTGTTAAAATATTGTGCTTTAAAATGGGCTGTGCAAGGTTTAGATGAGTCTTGGCTGCATTTAGATCAACTGTTTCAAGAGAAGAAGCAAAGATATGACCAAGACGTCAAACGCGGGATGCAACGTGAAAAGCCAGAGCGTGGGAAAAGTTATTTAGAAGACTTAGAACATCTTGCTACCCGTCCAGAACAGGCTCATATTTTTTATAGACAAATGTACAATGAAACGCGTGAAGGAGCAGAGGGCGGTAAGGTCGGTGTTGCGAAATCTAAACTGTTTTTAGAGGCTGTAGAAAGTTATGTACAGCGTACGGTGCAAAAAGATGAGGAATTAAACCGACTGCAGCACGAGTGTAAAATTTCGGCTGCGAAACTGAAAATGATGGAGCAAATGAAAGGTGAAGTAGCAAGGGTGGATCATGCGGTTCGTTTATATGCGTATGCGATTCCGAGCCGCGTACATGAGCATGTAACGACACTATTGTATGACATGATTGAATCAGACCGTTTTGCACCAAGTGGTTCTGAAGGGCAGTCCTATCAATTAAATACATGGTTTTTAAAGAAAACGGATCCTGTTCATCCAGTATCAGCTCGTTTTATGTTGTATGAAATTCGAAAGCAGTTAGTCGAGAAAATGAATCGACTACATGAAAATAATGAACAAAAGCGTAATTTAATTCAAAACTACGATAAGAAATTTAATGTAAGTAATATTGATGGAACGGTAACAGCTGTTCGCCGAGTAGAAATCGCGCAGCAACAAGGCTGGTTTGGAAAAATGATTAATAATCAGCAGCGTTTGTTTAAAAAAGAATTTGAAGATATTGTAACGCAGTATGTACACAAATTAAACGAGTATCGCAAAGAAATGCTATTAGAACTCGTTTATCAATCGCTTTATCAAGCAGTTAATAAAATGATTCAATATTGGGAAAGGTTTTTTGATAATTTACACGAAACGCGTGAAAATTTATTGTTTGAAATTCAAAAACGAAGCAAGGAATTTGAAGGGAAAACAAACCCAACGAATGTATACGTATTAGCTGAAGAGAAGTTGCAAGAAAAAATATGGCAAGATATGCAGCAACATTTAAATTTGGGAGTATTACCGAAAGATATATCTGCGGAAATTTATATGAGTTTATACGGGGAATATTGCCGGGATGCAAAAACAGAAGAGATTCAATCGAAAAAAGTAGAAGATTTTTATCGTGAGCACATACTAAGTTATTGCTACGATGAATTACAAATACGCTATCGTGATAAATTAGAGCTGAATATCGTTGAGGCGTTACGAAAAGAGGCGGATTATAAGAAGCGTGATCGTAATGAATACGTCCGTGAAAAAATTGAAGACTTGTTCCATTTAGCAAGTCCATTCGTTCCGAAAGTTTCCCATCATAGGGAATTACAATATTGGGGTATACATCCATCTTTAAAGAAAGAATTGCAAGAAGAATTAATTCAAGAAATGTTTAAAGAAAAAGATACAGTACATGAAGCTTTTTCGCCATTTGAAGTCATTTGTTATCGTGCGCATTATGGTTTATCATTACAAGACTTTCCTAAGCTGTCGTCTGGCCATATTGCAAATGGATTTATGAATGATAAAGGTGATTATTTTCAGTCATACTATCGCCGTGTGAACAAGTTGAATAGTAAAAAATCTAGTTTAACGCCGCATTTAGATAAGTATTGGCACTTACCAGCATTCATGCCAGACTTAAATGCAACGCAAACGAAACTGGATTACGATAAATGTAATCGCGCTCTTCTATACGCGTATATGTATCGCTGGATTAGTTTAGTTGCTGTTGATGGTCAGTTCGTGTATCAATATAACGGCGTTGGACGTAGCTTCTTAATTCAGTCGATGGGAAAAAATATTTCAAGTGAAAGTTACAAATTACACAGAGCATTGCTTCATAATCCGTTTATTTATGAAAACATCTTGTCCAGATTTGAAGAAGAACAAGAAAAAGCTATGATACAGGGCGGACATTTATATACACATCCGTTCGTATTAGGTGCTCAAGATATTAGATGGCTTCGTAAAGAGCATGTCCATAATATTTTAGATATGATTTTAATGTATGACCGTGAAGCAAAATATGACCCAACGCTAGAAGAAACTTCTGATGAATTATTAAGGCTATTCCTTGATGAAATTGAGTTGTATTTCCAAAATTATTACGGTACAGGTGCTGATATGGTTGCAAAGAAAGAGAAAGAAATGTTTATTAAACAATTGTGGGATCGTTCGTACGCGAAAGGTTATGTAGATCCAAATAGTGCTCCTTATAAAAAGTGGCAAAATTTATTAAGCGTTCATGATGAAGAGGAAACGCCAAAAACGAATGTATAATGAATGAAAAGGGAATCCTTAAAAGTGGCAATACAACTTTAGAAAAGAGGGATTCCGATGCCGTTTTTAGGAAGTGTATATCAAATATTTGGATTGTATCCAGAAATTTATTATGGAATGATTTCAGCTGAGATAGAAGAAGAAGCTCAGAAAGAGAATCTTGAAAATAGTAGTGCAGAAGCTGAAGTGAAAGAATAAAAAAAGTGCAGATGAAAATCTGCACTTTTTTATTCGCTTAAAAAGGTTGCATAACTTCAAATGAATTATTATTTAAAGATAGCATTTTGATTAAAGGTATGATGATTTCATTTGAATTTTATGTAATGTAAATTGTATAAAAATCAGTGAGGGGAAATGAATATGAACATGAAAGTAGAAAGAAACAATGTTTTCGAGAAAATAATTATGTTTAAAAATAACATTTGATACATAATTAACCGTATTTGTTTAATTAATTTTATTGTTGACAATATAATTAATTGTATGATAAATTCAATCAGCATTCTTAGAGATGTGTTTTCAGAATAATTATTTTTTGGATTTAATACGAATTAAAAAGATTGATTTTTCTGTTTTTAAGATTGCTAAGTCTATAAGAGAAAAGGAGTAAAGTTTGTATAATTTTATTTTCTAAACAGAACAGTAATAAAGATTGTAATTAGTAAGAGATAAACTTGAAAAAGAGGTTTCAATGAATGAGTCTTTTAATAAAGAAAACAATGGATGAAGAAAAGAAAAAAGTATTGAATCAAACTTTAGGAGCGATTGATTTAACTCTTTTAGGAATTGGAGCGATTATTGGTACAGGGATTTTTGTATTAACTGGTATCGTAGCGGCGAAACATGCTGGTCCAGCGATTGTATTATCATTTATATTAGCGGCCATTGTATGTGCATGTGTAGCTTTCTGTTATGCTGAATTTGCATCTGCAGTTCCAGTTTCAGGAAGTGTATATTCGTATACATATATGACATTAGGTGAGATTTTTGCATTTATTGTTGGTTGGTGTGTGATGTTGGAGTACTTATTAGCAACTTCTGCGGTGGCAGCAGGATGGTCAGCTTATTTTCAGTCATTGCTACTAGGGTTTAATATTCACCTCCCTACAACCTTTGCATCAGCACCTGGCATGGGGAAGGGTGGAATTATTGATTTACCAGCGGTTCTGATTATTTTAGTTGTCACATTTTTATTAAGTCGTGGTGCAAAAGAAAGTGCCCGAATTAATAATATAATGGTTATTATTAAACTGGCTGTTATTGTAGGATTTATTATTGTAGGGACACAATATGTAAAACCAGAAAATTGGCAACCATTTCTACCGTTTGGTTTTCACGGTGTGGTAGGAGGAGCAGCCACTGTATTCTTTGCTTTTTTAGGATTTGATGCAGTTGCAACAGCTGCAGAGGAAGTGAAGCGTCCACAGCGTAACGTACCGATTGGGCTACTTGTTTCTTTATTCATTTGTACCGTTCTATATGTAGGAGTTTCATTCGTGTTGACTGGAATGGTTCCGTTTACGGAGTTGAATGTTGCTGATCCAGTTGCATATGCGTTGCGCACTGTAGGAGAAGATAGAATTGCTGGCTTGTTATCGGTGGGGGCAATAGCGGGGCTAACGACAGTTCTGTTAGTAGCTATGTTTGCATTTGTTCGTGTATCTTACTCGATGAGTCGAGATGGGTTGTTACCAAAAAGACTTTCCAGTGTTCATAAACGTTTACAAACGCCATTTTTTAATACATGGGTTACAGGTATACTAGCAGCTTTATTAGCGGGATTAGTGGATTTGAATTTATTGGCTAATTTAGTGAATATGGGAACGATAACAGCATTTGTTTTTGTATCTATAGCTGTCATTGTATTAAGGAAGACACATCCTAATATGAAAAGACCATTCCGTGCGCCCCTAGTACCTTTTTTACCTATCGTTGCAATAGTAAGTTGTATATATTTAGCTTTGAACCTTTCTAAGCTTACTTTAATTAGTTTTGTGGCATGGATTATAATTGGTGTTTTTATATATTTTATATACGCAAAAAAACATAGTAATGTTAGAAACAGAAATAGAGTATAGTCTGTTGAAATAATACTTGTAATGTAAAGGAAAACACGCTATCTGTTCTTTAAGAACAGATAGCGTGTTTTTATTATTTATTAATCACATAATAAGAGTATAGTCTGTTGAAATAATACTTGTAATGTAAAGGAAAACACGCTATCTGTTCTTATAAGTATAAGAACAGATAGCGTGTTTTTATTATTTAATAATCCCGTTCTCTAAAATTTTAATAGTAGGTGCTACTTTCACATTAGCCTTTGAAAAGGCACTCGGCCAATCGTCTTCAACCGTTTTCCATTCTTTATATTGAAATGCTCTCGCATAATCACCAAATCCGAATGGATCGAGTTGTTGTTTTTGAATTTTTTGGATTAAATCGTTTAAGTCTTTGTTTAGTTGTTTTGTAATAAGTGAAGTTAATTTCTTTCTATCTTTATCTATATCCATGTTGAATGTAAGTTCAGATACGGAAATTTTAAAATCCATTACAATATTAAATTTGAAGTGATTGTCGCTATAGCCTGTGTGAATGTCACGATTCATGCTAAGAACATTTATTGTTACGAAATCGTCACCTTCTGTATCTTTTCGATGACTATTACTTTCAACTGAATGAGAAGGGATTTTCAGTGTAAGTGAAACAGGTATATTCGCTTTTTTTTGCAACATAAGAAGAAGGGCACTTTCATAGCGATTTAAAGACATTTTATAGATTCCACGAGAAGTTAATAATGCAGAGCCGGTAACGAGAATATCTTTTTTACCTTTTTTTATTTCTGAGATAGCAGGTGTTATACCTTTATTAAAAGTTTGCCTATGAAATTCATGGAATGTCGTAAACACGGTTCGATTGTATAGTTTGTTCGTATTAATTAAATCTGTTAAATACTCGGGAAGGGCAGGTTTATCTTTGAAATTATTATATATAACTGAAGAGATTGGACCGTCTACTGCAACCATGCGCATATTTCCAGTATTTTTAGGGTCGCGATACCAAACATCAAGGTAAGGCATAGCTCCTTCTTGTTTTAAAAATTTCGTGCTAAATAAAATGAGTTGTAACTTTTCTGTAGATACTAAACCGCTACTTGAACTATTAAATGTTGCTTTTGCTTCTCGAGGGGTATGTACTGTCGCTTCATGAGTTTCGTATTTTTTCTCCACATCTTCATTAAAAATAGGGTTTACGTGGTATACAATTAATTTTCCTTTTGCTTTTGCGTCAAACCCGTAAATTAATGAAATGGATTGTTTTTCTAGGTCGAGCCGATCTCCTCCACATCCTGTTAAAGAGGTTATGAGAAAGCAAAATATAGTGAAAATAAAGCGTCTCATTTAAATTTTTCTCCTTTTCCAATGCTGATAAAGTGTCATGTATAAGAGAAATACGACTGGGAATAGAAAAACGATAAAATAACTTGCAGTTCCCCAAAATTTCCGCAATGCACTTATTTGATACGAGGATGGGATATAAAAAAATAAAACGAAAACACACCCGAATAATAAAAACCAAACAGGTAATGAACTCCCTTTTTGGTTAAGTAACTGATTGATTCCATCTGAAGCAGTGAAAATATAAGGAATGCAAGAATCAAAAATAATGAAGAGATAAAATGACAAAAAGATAATTTCAAACCGTTCCAGAAATGAAAAGTGAAATGGTGTAACAAGAGAAAGAGTGGGCCATAAAAACTTAGTTATACCATCTGGGCTAAAATAAACGAAAGAAACGAACGTAACTTGCAGGTAAACGAATAAAGTAATCATATTTGCAATAACGATTCCTTTTTTTGCAGATGATTTATTACTGAGATAAGGATAAAGGACAAATGCAAACTCAAATCCGAGAAAGGCAATAATAGTTGATTTTACTGTGTTGAAAACTGGTAGCCATCCCTCTTTAAGGAGAGGAAGAAGATAAACCCAATGCCCGTCTTTAAGTGGGATAAATAATAGCAATGGCATCCAGAGTGTAAATAAGACAGTAAAAACAGCATAGCGGCTAATAATAAGAACACCTTTACATGCGAGCATAACCATTGGGATAGATAATAACATCATGATTAAAAACATTGGAGATCTAGGTAAAATCCAAATGTGAATAACGTATAAGAGGGAAAAAATTAAGGATACAGCTGCAAGAACAGCATATAAAATCCAAAAAATCATTCCTACTCTTCCTAGCCACTTCCCAAGATAACGAGTTAGCACATCAAGTAAAGTATAACTGGGATTTTTTTTCCATAATTTTTACAATACATAGACTGACTAAAGTAGTGATAGCGCATCCTATTATAATAGACATCCAGCCATCTGTATTCGCCCCTTGCGCAACTTCACGTGGCAGTGTAAGTACACCGAACCCTACTTGAACACCACTAATCGTTAAAATGTATTGAAATAAACTAATCTCCCTCTTTGCACGCTTTGTCACTTATCTTCTTCCGTTTCTTCTATATCGCGTTGTCGATTCTCTTGTTTTAAGTTAAGGGATAGTGGTCGTTTCTTCATTAGTTTCCATGGTAAACGTACAAGAATGTCTTTTAAATCTGAAGCAAATGACGGAGAAAAAGGACTACCATAAGGAACACCAAGTGATTCCATAGAAAGAATATGGATGATGATAACTGCCATCCCGACCATAATTCCAATGATCCCAAACAAAGAAGCGGTTATCATCATTGGAAAGCGAAGAAGCTGAATTCCTGCTGACATTTCCATGTTAGGGATGATAAAAGAAGCGACTGCAGTAATAGATACGACGATAACCATAACATTACTTACTATTCCTGCTTGGACAGCAGCTTGTCCAATGACAATCCCTCCTACGACTCCAATCGTTTGTCCAACGGGACCAGGAAGCCGAACCGCAGCTTCGCGGAGCATTTCAAGTACTAGTTCCATCAAAAGTGCTTCTAATATAGGGGGGGAAAGGAATTTTAGCTCGAGATTCTCCAATTGTTAACAATAATTTAAGTGGAATCACTTCATAATGAAAGGAAATCATAGCAATATAAAGAGCTGGAGCAAATATTGCAATAAATAGTCCGGTAAAACGAAGTAGTCGTATGAAAGATGGAATCATTGGCCGGAAGCTGTAATCATCTATCGTCTGAAAAAAAGATGAAAAGGTCATAGGTCCAATTAATACGCCGGGTGAGCGGTCTACAACAACAGCAATTCGTCCATCCAAAATGTGATGGGCCGTTGTATCAGGACGTTTGGTTATTGATAATTGCGGAAAGAGAGTATAGGAATTATCTTCAACAAACCCTTCTAATTCTCCGGTAGTAATAATGGCATCCACTTTCATTGATTCGATACGGCATGCCATTTCTTGTACAACGTCTTCGTTTGCAACGTCTGCTAAGTACAGCAAAAAAACCTTTGAAGTAGCTCGTTCACCAACAGTGAATTCCTTCACTTTCAATTCGCGATTTGGAATATATCGACGAATAAGTGCAAGACTGTCGCTCGCTACTTCATTAAATCCTTCGTGGGAGCTTTTTATAGCAGTTTCTGTTGTAGGTTCTTCAATACTTCTTTTTGGCGCCGATTGCGTATCTAGTTCTAATGCTGTAAGTTGTCCATTTATAAATAAAATGCTTTTACCATGTAAAAGGGAATGTTCAATGTCGGACCACTGCTGAACTTTCTTTATATTCCCGACTGTAACTGAGGATTCCCAACAATCAACTTCATTCCACTCTTTAAATAGGAGAGGTCGAAGAATATCAATGTTAATAACGGTTTTGTCTACAAGTCCTTCCATATATATAATTGCAGCTTCTTATATATAATTGCAGCTTCTTTTCCGTTTTTTAACGGAAAAGTACGTGTAATTAATTCTGGAATACCGCTAAAAAGTTTGGACAAGTGCTTTAGATTAAGGGAAAGAGAGGAAGAGATAGATTTATTTAAAAGGTGATCAGCTTGTTCTTGTGCAGAGAAAGATTTTTCACCACGTATCCATTTATTAAAAGACCCCATTTGTTCGCTTACTCCTTGTTATGTTTTATATGGGTTATTATGGATAGTTCCGTGCTGACATATGCGTAGTTTAAATTTTATATTGTATATTTCCATCTTTAACGCTATAATTATAGTGTTAAAGATGGAATCGTGATATGACCTGTTATGAATCTATCGTTTTATTTATGAATAAATGGATTGGTATTTTAGCAAGATGTGCTAATAAACTACTCCACCATGATAATAACGTGCCGAAATGTGGTGCGTATATTTTCGTGGTGGAGTTTTTTTATTCTCAAAAAGGGGGAAAGACCATGAATAACAACATGGTTCATATTACAATTGACGGAAAAAAGTATACAGCGGAGCCTGGTTCAACGATATTGGGTGTTATTAATGAGAACGGGATTGAACATCCGCAAATTTGTTACGTGCCAGAAGTAGATCCTATTCAAACATGTGACACTTGTATTGTAGAGGTTAACGGAAAGTTAGTGCGCTCTTGTTCGGCAGTAGTGACAGAAGGTATGAACATTGAACGTAATTCTGCTCATGCCAAAGAAGCACAAACAGAGGCAATGGATAGGTTACTAGAAAATCATTTATTATACTGTACAGTATGTGACAACAACAATGGGAACTGTAAACTGCATAATACAGCAGAATTAATGGAGATTGAACATCAAAAATATCCTTATGAACCAAAAGTAGATGCAAGTGAAGTTGATATGACGCATCCGTTTTATCGCTACGATCCTAATCAATGTATTGCATGCGGTCAATGTGTTGAGGTTTGTCAAAACTTACAAGTAAATGAAACGTTATCAATAGACTGGGAAGCGGAACGTCCACGAGTTATTTGGGATGAAGGAGTAAATATTAATGATTCTTCATGCGTGAGCTGTGGTCAATGTGTAACCATTTGTCCTTGTAATGCTTTAATGGAGAAAACGATGCTCGGTGAAGCTGGATTTATGACGGGATTAAAAACAGATATTCTTGAACCGATGGTAGATTTAATTAAAGAAGTTGAGCCTGGATATAGCGGCATTTTTGCGGTATCAGAAGTGGAAGCGGCTATGCGTGATACTCGTACGAAGAAAACGAAAACAGTATGTACATTTTGTGGTGTAGGTTGTTCATTTGAAGTGTGGACGAAAGGGCGTAAAATCCTTAAAGTACAACCTTCTTCTGATGCGCCAGTTAACGCAATTTCTACTTGTGTAAAAGGAAAATTCGGTTGGGATTTCGTAAATTCTAAAGAAAGAATTACGAAACCTTTAATTCGTAAAAATGGAACGTTTGTTGAATCTACATGGGAAGAAGCACTAAATGTAGTTGCAAGTAAATTAGGATCTATTAAAGAAGAATACGGTAAAGATGCTGTCGGCTTTATTTCTTCATCTAAAATTACGAATGAAGACAATTATGTAATTCAGAAATTAGCTCGACAAGTATTTGAAACGAATAATATTGATAACTGCTCACGTTATTGTCAATCGCCAGCGACAGACGGATTATTCCGTACAATTGGTATGGGCGGAGATGCTGGAACGATTAAAGATATCGCAAAATCCGGTCTTGTTATTATTGTAGGTTGTAATCCGACAGAAGGTCATCCTGTTTTAGCTACACGTATTAAACGTGCGCATAAATTACACGGACAAAAATTAATTGTGGCTGATCTTCGTAAAACAGAAATGGCAGAGCGTTCAGACGTTTTTATTAGTCCAAAACAAGGAACAGATCAAGTATGGTTAATGGCTGTTACGAAATATATGATTGACCAAGGCTGGCACGATCAACGATTTATTGATGAGAATGTAAACTTCTTTGAAGATTTTAAAGAGAGTCTTACAGAATATACACTTGAATATGCAGAAGAAATGACTGGTATTTCAAAAGAAATACTTATTCAAATGGCTGAAATGATTCGTGATGCAGATGGTACATGTATCCTTTGGGGTATGGGAGTAACGCAAAATACAGGTGGATCGGATACTTCCGCTGCGATTTCAAACTTACTGCTTGCAACAGGTAATTATCGTCGTCCAGGTGCTGGTGCATATCCACTTCGAGGTCATAATAACGTACAAGGTGCTTGTGATATGGGTACTTTACCAGGATGGCTTCCTGGATATCAGCACGTTACTAACGATATGGAACGTGCGAAATTTGAAATGGCTTACGGAGTGAAAATTAATAGTGAACCAGGTCTTAATAATATTGAAATGCTTCAAGCAATTGATGAAGGGAAAATGAAAGCTATGTATCTTGTCGGAGAGGATATGGCTCTTGTAGACTCTAATGCGAACCACGTACATGAAGTGTTATCAAGCCTTGATTTCTTCGTTGTACAAGACGTTTTCTTATCTAAAACTGCTCAATATGCAGATGTTGTATTACCGGCAGCACCGTCTCTTGAGAAAGAAGGTACTTTCACAAATACAGAGCGTCGTGTACAAAGATTGTATCAAGTTCTTCCTACGCTTGGAGATGCGAAGCCAGATTGGTGGATTGTGCAGGAGATTGCGAATAAATTAGGTGCAAACTGGAATTATAGCCATCCAAGTGAAATTTTTGCTGAAATGGCAAGTTTATCACCACTATTCTCACAAGCAAACTATGAAGTACTTGAAGGGTGGAATAGTTTCCATTGGGGAAGTTTTGATGGAACGAATACACCACTTCTGTTCCAAGATGGATTTAACTTCCCAGATAAAAGAGCTCGTTTTGCGATTGCTGACTGGGTACGTCCAGCTGAATTCCCAGCGGAGTTCGATCTTCACATTAATAACGGTCGTATGCTTGAGCATTTCCATGAAGGGAATATGACAAATAAATCAACAGGTATTCAAACGAAAGTACCTGGTGTGTTTGTAGAAGTTTCTCCAGCACTTGCAAAAGAACGTGGAGTGAAAACAGGTTCATTAGTTCGTCTTGTTTCTCCTTTTGGAGCATTAAAATTACGTGCACTTGTAACAGACCGTGTAAAAGCGAATGAGTTATATTTACCGATGAACTCTACAGATAATGAAACAGCAATTAATTTCTTAACAGGTCCTGCTGTGGACGTACGTACGAACACACCTGCTTATAAACAAACGAAAGTGCGTATGGAAGTGCTAGAAGTTGATGGCGCAAATCCGATGCCAAAAGCGAACCCGCGTAACAAAAAACGTCATCCTCAAGCTGGTATTGAGGTAAATCGTAAGTGGGCACGTCCAGGGTATGTGCATTTAACGGATAAGTAGGAGGAGAAAAATATGGCTGCACCTATAAAAGTGATTCAAAAACAAGAATTAACTGAGGAAGAAATAAAACAGCAAAAATTGGATGATTTAAAAGAGCTTCTAGCTAATAATGAAGAGGCTTTAAATCAAATGTTTAATATTGTTGGGGAATTAAATGACATCGGAATGCTAGAAGCTGCAAATTCTATGTTAAAGGCGAAAGAACCGATCGCAAAGATTGTACTTGGCCAAGTGACTCGTGAGCCTGTTACGAATTTAATTAATAATATGATGGGTGCTGCGGGTGCTTTAACAGAACTTGATCCAGAACTTACGAAAAAGCTTATAGGTAGCTTATTAGTAGGGTTAGAAGAAGGTAATGAACATCTAGAGAGTAATAAAAAAGTAGGGGTATTTGACCTTATGAAAGTATTGAAAGACCCAGATATTAACCGTGCTATCGGGTTTGGGCTTCATTTCTTAAAAGGTATGGGTAAAGGGTTAAAAGACGAATAATCTTCATGAAGTGAATCTTTTCGCCCAAATGTTTGTACGAAATATTTTGGGCGGAAGAGGGTCATTTTGGTAAAATATATAATAAAGTAAAATGAGGATTTTTGGGAGGTATAATTGTATGTCAAAAAAAGTACATGAATTTAATGATATGATACGAAAACTTCGAAAGGAACTTTTCGGAAAAGGACCAGAACGAATTCATACTGTTTTTGCTGAAAATATGGCGATTGCGACCCTTTACGGAAACTTAACACCTACTGAAAAATTCATTTCAAGTACGATGGACGGTGCGGAAATGGTTCATATGGCTAGAACGAAAATGATTCAAGAAGTGTATGCTGCGAATTCCCGTGAACATTTGGAGGAACTTGTAGGTGCGAAATTAGTGAATTTATTTTCAGATATGAAAGTAGAAGAAGATATTGCAGTTTCGGTATTTGTTTTTGATAAAAATATAACGTGAGAGAAGGATACTGATCGTGAAACCGATACAGGTAGAAAGAGAAATCTTTCGTTATGAACAAGGGGCGTTTAAACATATAGAGGACAGTATTGTAACAGAGTTTCCTGTCACGATTAAAATGAACGGACAGGAGTTTGTTACAATGGTTAGTACTCCAGAATATATAGAAGATATGGTAATCGGGTTCTTGGCATCTGAAGGGATTATTCGGAAGTATGAAGATATTGATGACATATGGGTACAAGAGAAAGAAGGATTTGTACATGTCACAACGAAAAAGGTGAATCCGTATTACGAACAAATGCAAAATAAACGTTATATTACTTCATGCTGTGGTATGAGTAGACAAGGGTTTGTTTTTGCAAATGATGCACTAAGCGCTAAAAAAATGAATGGTGTCCATGTACAGGTTGCTGCAGAAGACTGCTTTCGATTAATGAAAGAAATGCAGCAATCTGCAGAGACATTTCAACATACAGGTGGCGTTCATAATGCATCTTTGTGTGATGTGAATGGCATTATTTTAAGCCGAATGGATATCGGTAGACATAATGCATTAGATAAAATTTACGGTTATTGTTTAAAAAATAATATTTCTATAAAAGATAAAATTATTGTTTTTAGTGGTCGTATTTCTTCGGAAATATTATTGAAAGTTGCAAAGATCGGTTGTGAAATTATATTGTCAAAATCAGCTCCAACCGAGTTGGCTTTGCAGCTAGCAGAAGAATTAGGTATTACTACGATAGGGTTTATTCGGAATCAATCCTTAAATGTATATACGCATCCAGAGCGTGTTATAAATATAAAATAAGTAAAAGCGAGGCAATAAATATGAAATCTGTCACATTAGACAAACTACAACGCCCTTTAAAGGATTTACGTATTTCTGTTACTGATCGCTGTAATTTTCGCTGTCGCTATTGTATGCCAGAAGAAATATTTGGTCCGGATTATTCGTTTTTGTCTAATGATAAAATTTTATCTTTTGATGAGATTGAAAGGATAACACGTATTTTTGTTTCTTTAGGTGTAAGAAAGTTACGAATTACGGGCGGAGAACCGTTACTTCGAAGAGGTCTTCCGCAGCTTATTGAGCGCCTTAATAAAATAGATGGTGTGGAGGATATCGGTTTAACAACCAATGGATCACTACTGAAAAAGTTTGCTCCTGATTTATATAAGGCGGGTTTATCACGTGTGACAGTTAGTTTAGATTCCTTAGAAGAAGAGCGATTTTTCTATTTGAATGGTAATAGAAGCAAAGTGCAAAGGGTTCTGGAAGGAATACAGGCTGCAGCTGAAGTTGGTATGAAAATTAAAATAAACATGGTCGTTCAAAAAGGAAAAAATGAACAAGATATTTTGCAGATGGCGCAATACTTTAAGGGAAATAAACATATTCTTCGTTTTATTGAGTATATGGACGTTGGGAATTATAACGGTTGGGAATTAAAAGAGGTCGTCTCGAAACAAGAGATAGTAGATGCCATTCATCAAGTTATGCCATTAGAACGGATAGAAGCGAATTATGCAGGTGAAGTTGCTACTCGCTATCGTTATATTGGAAGTGATGAAGAAATAGGTATTATTTCATCAGTAACAGATTCCTTCTGTTCATCATGTACGAGAGCACGTATTTCTGCAGAAGGAAAATTATATACTTGTTTGTTCGCTTCTAAAGGAAATGACTTGAGAGAACTACTTCGATCTGGATACACTGACGAGGAAATAACATATATCGTACGTGATATATGGAACAACCGAGAAGATCGTTATTCAGATGAACGCTTAAATAATACAAGTAAAAAAAGAATACCTAAAATTGAAATGTCACATATTGGTGGTTGATATATATAAGTGACGCTATGAGGAAGTATATACAAAATGGAAAGTATGCAACGTTTGTAGATTTTCTATTTTATAGTAAAAGTGATGATTGATATCTCTGTAAAAGATGTGCAGAGATATTAAGCAGCATTCAAAAACCTTTATTTTGAGGAGGTTTTTTGAAGCTGCTTTTTTATTTGGAGAAAATGGAGGAATTAGTAATGGCATTTCATAAACCGGAACAAATTGCTGAACTCGTAATTGAGGCCGGTGTTCAAAAAGTAAGTCAGACGTTGCCAGCAATGCTTATTCTCGGTTTTTTAGGAGGAGCGTTTATTTCGCTCGGTTTTTTGCTTAACATTCGTGTTTTAGGTAATTTACCTGAGCGCTGGGGGAGTTTAGTCAATGTATTAGGAGGAGCAGTTTTTCCTGTTGGACTAATGCTCGTCGTATTAGCGGGAGGAGAATTAATTACTGGAAATATGATGTCACTTTCTATGGCGCTATATGCAAAGAAAATTACATTGGTAAGTGTACTAAATAATTGGGTTTGGATTACTTTCATGAATTTCGTGGGAGCTATTTTTGTTGCGTATTGTTTCGGTCATCTTGGCGGATTAACAGAGGGAGATTATTTAAATAAAACGGTAGCGATAGCGGAAGGGAAATTACATGAATCATTTGGGAGAACTTTAATTTTAGCGATTGGATGTAATTGGCTCGTTTGTCTTGCGCTTTGGCTCGCTTATGGGACGAGTGATTTGGTCGGAAAGATAATCGGAATTTGGATCCCGATTATGGCATTTGTAGTGATTGGATTTCAGCAAGTGGTAGCAAATATGTTTGTCATCTCGGCAGTTATTTTTGCAGGTCATCTGACGTGGATGGATCTTGCTAGAAATTTTGTTCCTGTCTTTATCGGAAATGTAATTGGAGGAGCTGGATTTGTTGGATTTGCTTACTTTGCTTGTTATCAAAAACAACATTCTAATATGAAATAGAGTTCTTGAGAGGAAGGGTATGTAATGGCTGAGCGGTATTCACGACAACAGTTGTTCAAACCGATTGGGAGTAGAGGGCAAGAAAAAATTCGAAATAAACATGTGTTAATTGTAGGAGCAGGCGCATTAGGAAGTGCAAGTGCCGAAAGTTTCGTACGTGCAGGTATTGGCAAGTTGACGATTATTGATCGTGACTACGTTGAATGGAGTAATTTACAAAGGCAACAATTGTACTCTGAACAAGATGCGAGAGAGAAAATACCGAAAGCAATTGCTGCTAAAAATCGGCTAGAACAAATTAATTCGGAAGTACAAATACATGCTTTCGTAATGGATGCAGTTGCAGAAAATATGGAAGACCTATTAAAAAATGTAGATGTAATAATTGATGCAACAGATAATTTCGATATTCGATTTGTAATAAATGATTTATCACAAAAACATAATATTCCTTGGATATATGGTTCTTGCGTTGGATCGTACGGTATGAGTTATATGGTTATTCCGCAAGAGACACCGTGTTTACATTGTGTGCTGAAGAACGTTCCTGTTACAGGTGTGACATGTGATACAGCTGGAATTATTAGCCCGACTGTTCAAGTTGTCGCAGCATATCAAGTGGCGGAAGCATTCAAAATTTTAGTAGGAGATTTCTCAGCAATTAGAAAAACATTTTGCATGTTTGATATATGGAGTAATCAAAACCATTTTATAAAACTAGGGAAAATCAAAACAGACGATTGCCCTTCGTGCGGTTCGCATCGAACTTATCCTTATTTATCATACGAAAACCAAACGAAGGTAGCTGCTTTATGCGGAAGAAATACAGTGCAAATTAGGCCGGTAGAAAATAGGAAGTACGATTTTGACGATATAGAAAAAGTATTAAACAAACTAGGGAAAGTAGATCGGAATCCGTATTTACTATCTTGCCAACTAAATGATTACCGCGTCGTTATTTTTCGAGATGGTCGTGTTTTCATTCATGGTACAAATGATATTTCGAAAGCGAAACAATTATATTATCGCGTATTCGGTTAATAGAAAGGGTTGTCAATAATGGAAAGAAGAGTACCAATTACGGTTGAAGAAGCTGTTCGTAAAGTAATGGGATTTGCTAATGAGGGATTAAAGGAGTTACTACCTATTGAATTAGCTTACGGACGTATATTAGCGGAGGATTTAATAGCTGACCATGATGTACCTTCATTCAATCGTTCACCGTATGACGGATTTGCTATTAGAGCAGAAGATACGAATTTAGCGGGTTATGAAACGCCAATTGTGTTTGAAGTAGTTGGTGAAATTGGTGCGGGATCAATATTCCACGAGAAAGTAGGTCCGTTTCAAGCGGTTCGAATTATGACGGGAGCACAAATTCCGAATGGGTGTGATGCGGTTGTTATGTTAGAGCTGACTCGTCAATATGAGGAAGCTGGCAACAATTATATGGAAGTGAAGCGATCATTCAAAATGGGCGACAATATTTCTTTTCAAGGTGAAGATGCTCGTAAAGGAACGGTTCTTGCAAAAAAAGGATCATACATTCATCCAGGGATTTCAGCTCTTCTTGCTACGTTCGGATATAGTGAGGTACCAGTGGCGAGAAAGCCTGTAATTGGATTGTTAGCGACTGGTAGTGAATTACTGGATGTAAATGATTCATTACAGCCAGGGGAAATCCGAAATAGTAATACGTATATGATATTGTCTCAAATTCGAAGAGCGGGCGGAAGAGTAAAATATTTTGGTAAGTTTAGCGATGATTTTCATACATGTTTCACAGCTGTAAAAGAAGCGTTAAGCCAAGTGGATATGCTCATTACAACAGGCGGTGTATCAGTGGGGGATTACGATTATTTACCAGCTATTTACGAAAAGTTAGGTGCATCGGTTCTTTTCAATAAAGTTGCAATGCGGCCAGGAAGTGTTACGACTGTAGCGCAATTAAATGGCAAGTTATTATTTGGTTTATCAGGAAATCCATCTGCTTGTTACGTAGGATTTGAATTATTTGTAAGACCGTGTATTCGGACGTATATGTTTAGTGAAAAAGCACATGTAAAAAGAGAAAAAGCGTTATTAGGAGAAGATTTTTTAAAACCAAATCCATTTACTAGATTTGTGCGAGCAAAACTGACATATAACGAAGGGCAATTAATCGCTTATCCGTCAGGGTTTGATAAATCTAGCTCGGTTTCTTCTCTAGCAGAGACAAATATATTTATTGTACTTCCAGGTGGTACGAGAGGTTATAAAAAAGATATGTTCGTAGATGTTCTCTTGCTGGAAGATAACGAAGGTAGTGAATGGCCTTGGTCATTTTATAAAGTGAGAGGTGTTTCTAATGGGACAAGCGCTATTTGAGATTGTAGATATACGGATTGTAGTTGAAGAAGTAACGAATAAAGTCGCAAGAAGAGAAGTAGGTGCAATTACAACTTTTATTGGTACGGTGAGAGAGTTAACAAAAGGAAAACGAACATTACATTTAGAGTATGAAGCATATAAACCGATGGCAGTAAAACAACTTACGAAAATTGGTGAAGAAATTAATGGAAAATGGCCGGACGCAAAAGTAGCAATTACGCACCGAGTAGGGCGGTTAGAAATCATGGATATTGCGGTCGTTATTGCAGTTTCATCACCGCATCGTAAAGTAGCGTATGAAGCGAATGAATACGCGATTGAACGTATAAAACGAATCGTCCCAATTTGGAAAAAAGAATTTTGGGAAGATGGGACGATGTGGATTGGAGATCAACTTGAAAATACGGCATATCCAGAAGGAAAACCGAAGAAAGAAGAATGAGAAGATGATTACAATTTTATTGTTCGCAAATTTACGTGAGGAAGTCGGATCGGATCGACTAGTAATTTTAGAAAAGCAAGAAATGACAGTTCAGCAATTAAAAGAATGGCTCAAAGCAAGCTATTGCTTACAATCGCTTGATAGAGTGATGGTGGCTGTTAATGAAGAGTTTGTAACGGATGAAGAGATGATAAAAGCTGGAGATATAGTCGCATTAATCCCGCCCGTTAGTGGGGGATAATAAGCTTTTTCGTCAAGAAGATGTTGTATATAAATTCGAATACGAGAAGGGATGAGTTCTATGATTACTCAAGAACAAATAATGAACGCATTAAAACATGTAGAGGATCCGGAGTTACACAAAAGTATTGTAGAATTAAATATGGTTAGAAATATACAAATGAATGGAACAGAGGTTAAACTTGAAGTAGTGCTAACGATTCAAGGTTGTCCATTAAAGGCAAAAATTCAACAAGATGTGGAAGAGTCTCTTCAGACAATTGGTGCATCTAAAGTAGATTTGACATTTGGTTCTATGACACAAGAAGAACGAGCTGCGCTAACAGAGAAGTTAAAGAAAAATAGTAGAACAGAAACTGGAATGCCGAGCATGCTTCGCCTTGATTCAGGGGTACGATTTATTACTGTAACGAGCGGTAAAGGTGGAGTTGGAAAATCAACGGTGACAATTAACCTTGCCACTGCTTTAGCTCGTATGGGCAAAAAAGTGGGGATATTAGATGCAGATATATATGGTTTTAGCATTCCAGCTATGATGGAAACGAATCAAAAACCGACGATGATTGATCAAACAGCAATTCCAGTTGTTAGTCACGGTGTTAAAATTATGTCGATGGGATTTTTTACGGAAGGAAATAACCCAGTTATGTGGCGCGGACCGATGTTAAATAAATGGATTCAAAATTTCCTTGCGAATACGCACTGGGGAGAATTAGATTATTTACTTCTTGATTTACCACCTGGCACAGGAGATGTAGCTATTGATGTTGCAGCAATGATCCCGCAGGCGCAAGAAATTATCGTTACAACACCACACAACGTAGCTTCATTCGTAGCATCTAGAGTAGGTGTTATGGCAAAACATACGAAACACGAGATTTTAGGGATTGTAGAAAATATGGCTTATTATGAAGAACAAGATGGATCAAAAAATTATCTCTTCGGAAAAGGTGGCGGCGAAATGCTTGCAGAACAATTGCAAACAGAAGTGATTGCACAAATACCTTTTGCAAAACGAGAAGAAAATAACGGTTCATCTGTATATGATGAAGAGTCTCTTGTAGGAGAAGTGTTTACATCGTTAGCGGAGGATATTATTTATAAAGGATAGAGGGGGAAGTTTAGTATGGCGTGTAATATCGATCATTCTATGGAAGATGTAATGAAGAAGCTTGAAAGTCAGAAGAGTTTTTTGCCTAAAGAGATTTTTACAGGATTGAAGGGATTTTTGCGAGGGAATCATTCACAGGAAATATTAAATGATGTCTTTCATCTTCTAAAGAAGTATGACTTAGTTAGTGAAGAAGAACGAGAGATGAAAAATACTCAATTATTGCTGATTATAAAATAAATACGCTTTGGCTTTTGTTTTTTTGCAGAAGGGGTGAATGTAATGAATATGAAAAAGATGATTGAAACGATAGAAGCAACTAAAGTGACTAACGAAGAATTATCGATTTCTACTTTACATCAAAAGCTTGTGAAGTTGTATAGTCAAAAAGATAGTGCGGAGTATACGGAGATATTAAAATATATTTTATCATTATCCGTGCAGCTGAACCTACATTTCGTATTGAAATATTTTGGTGTGCGCCCGGTTGTTGCTGCAGATGAACGTATGCAATTTCAAGAGATATTTAAATGTTTAGCTAAGAAAGATGATAATGGGGAATGGTTTCTAAATTTCGTTTCTTTATATGTAGGACTAATTGTAGTTCTTCATTTTGATGAAAAAGAGATTGAGAGAAGTTTTTTCGATGATATGGTAGTGGATGAAGGGAATGCAATATAAGATTCTGCTCATAATATCTTTCTATTTAATTGCTGTAACTGCGATTTTAGTTCGTTATTTAAATATAAAGGTAACCAATTAATAAAAAGTGTTCTTCAGTTGTTTCCATCGTTTTTTCATGTTACCATTAAGCGAATTTTTCATAGGGAGAGAAAGCGATGAAATGGATTTATTTTATTATTATTAACGTTATAGCTTTTAGCCTTATGGGGCTTGATAAACGAAAAGCGAAGAAGAAACAGTGGAGAACGCCAGAAAGTACGTTGTTTTTATCAGCGGTAGCTGGAGGCGCAGTTGGTGCTTGGATTGGTATGTATATGTTTCACCATAAAACACATAAAAAGAAATTTGTTTTCGGTATACCGTTACTTGTCGTTATAACAGTATGTTTACTTTTTGCTGTATGAGAAATGTCGAAAGAATTGCAGATTGATTATTGGTAAAGTGAGCATGCGGGACCGTATAATGGAGAAAAATGAGAAGAGGAGAAAAGGGAAGATGGGGAGTCAATCAGCACAGCAAAAAAAAGGAATTATATATGCGGCTGGTGCTTATACGATGTGGGGAATCCTACCAATCTATTGGAAATGGGTTGAGGAAGTTCCAGCAGATGAAATATTAGCACACCGCATCGTTTGGGCGTTCGTTTTTATGTTACTTGTGTTAGGTGTTACGAAGAGGTTTCGTCAGTTTATTGGGGAGTTCGTGAATCTTTTTAAACGACCTAAATTATTAATGTCATTAACAATAGCTTCAGTCTTGATTAGCGGAAACTGGTTTGTCTACATATGGGCCGTTAATCATAATCATGTCATTGAAGCAAGTCTTGGATATTATATTAATCCGCTTATTAGTATTTTACTTGGTACAGTCGTTTTAAAGGAAAAGTTAAACTTTTGGCAATATGTTGCAGTTGGTTTAGCTGGAATAGGGGTTATCATTTTAACAGTCCGTTTCGGATCTATTCCGTGGGTTTCTTTATCACTTGCCTTTTCATTTGGATTATATGGATTAACAAAAAAATTGTTAAACTATGATGCGACAATTGGTCTTACGATGGAAACGATGTTAGTGACGCCGTTTGCGATTATCTATCTCGTTATGACAGGAGCGCATGGATTCGGTTCATTTGGATCTATTTCCATGTCATCGACGTTACTATTAATAGGAGCGGGCATTGTTACAGCTTTACCACTTTTTTATTTTGCAAAAGGAGCACAACTTATTCCGCTGTATATGGTAGGATTTTTACAATATATTGCACCAACGATTAGTTTAATTTTAGGTGTATTCGTATTTGGTGAACATTTCACATCTACTCATATGATGGCATTTTTCTGTATATGGGTTGCATTATTTGTGTTTTCAATAGCGAAAACAAAGTTTTTAGTGCAGAAACAACCGAAATTTATAAAAAATAAATCAGCAAAAGTATCATAATGCGTAGTATTTTCTACGCATTTTTCTTTATACTGATACTATATAGATTTCCATTATAGTCAGTAGGGAGCTGAGAACGTGGAAACAATTTTACATAATGATCCGCTTATGGCCGCTGTAATTTCATGGTTTCTAGCACAATTAACGAAAGTAGTCTTTAAATTATTCAAAACGGGTGAATTTGATTTTGCAAAGTTTTTCGCTTCAGGTGGGATGCCGAGTTCTCATGCTTCAACTGTTACAGCACTTGCGACAGGTGTTGGCGTTGTGGAAGGTGTGGAAAGTACCTTATTTGCTATTGCTGCTATCTTTGCAATAATTGTTATGTATGATGCTTCAGGAGTAAGACTTGCAGTTAGTAAACAAGCGAAAATATTGAATGAGTTCTTTCACGGTAGACAAACAGAATATAAGAAGTTAAATGAACTTGTCGGGCATACACCGTATGAAGTAGTAGTCGGTGCTTTAGTAGGGATTATTGTCGGAGTGGGATATTGCTTATGAGCAGAACATTTTATATGTTCTGTTTTTCTTTGTTTTCATACATATTTAGCTACCTTTTTGAATATCGTTATACGGATTTCGAAAGGGTGGGTGAGTAACTTGTTATTATATGAAAAAGTGCATGAAGAAATAGCGAGAAGAACAACTGCACTTCAAACGATGCAACGGCAAGATGGTACGTGGCAGTTTTGCTTTGAAGGAGCACCATTAACAGATTGCCATATGATTTTTTTATTAAAATTATTAGGTAGAGATAAAGAGATAGAACCGTTTGTAAAAAGATTAGCATCACTTCAAACAAATGAAGGAACATGGAAATTGTATGAAGATGAAGTGGGTGGCAATTTATCTGCTACAATTCAATCTTATGCTGCCTTACTAGCTTCAAAAAAATATACAAAAGAAGATGCGAATATGAGGCGAGCCGAAATGTTTATTAAGGAACGTGGAGGCGTGGCGCGTGCTCATTTTATGACGAAGTTTTTATTAGCGATTCATGGAGAATATGAATACCCTTCGCTCTTTCATTTGCCAACACCGATTATGTTTCTGCAAAATGATTCACCCCTCAGTATATTTGAATTGAGTAGCTCAGCACGTATCCATTTAATTCCCATGATGGTTTGTTTAAATAAAAGATTTCGAGTAGGAAAAAAGTTACTGCCAAATTTAAATCATATCGCAGGCGGGGGCGGGAAATGGTTTCGGGAGGAGCGGTCTCCGTTGTTTCAAACGTTATTAAGTGATGTAAAACAAATCATATCGTATCCACTTTCTTTACACCATAAAGGATATGAGGAAGTCGAACGTTTTATGAAAGAGCGTATCGATGAAAATGGAACGTTATATAGTTACGCAACTGCCTCATTTTATATGATTTATGCTTTACTCGCGTTAGGACATTCTCTTCAATCATCAATGATTCAAAAAGCTATAGCAGGGATAACATCTTATATATGGAAGATGGAAAGAGGGAATCATTTGCAAAATTCTCCTTCAACTGTATGGGATACGGCTTTACTCAGCTATACGTTACAAGAGGCCCACGCTTCGAAAGATAATAAGATGATTCAACATGCAGCAGCGTATGTATTAAAAAAACAGCATACAAAAAAAGCTGATTGGAGCGTACATGCTCCGGCGCTGACTCCAGGCGGTTGGGGTTTTTCGGATGTGAATACGACAATTCCAGATGTCGATGATACAACAGCTGTGCTAAGAGCGTTGGCAAGAAGTAGAGGGAACGAAAATGTAGATAATGCTTGGAAGAAAGGGGTCAATTGGGTTAAAGGATTACAAAATAATGATGGTGGCTGGGGAGCGTTTGAAAAAGGTGTGACGAGCAATTTATTAGCAAATTTACCAATCGAAAATGCAAGCGATATGATTACAGATCCTTCCACACCAGATATTACAGGAAGAGTGTTAGAGCTTTTCGGGACATACGCGCAAAATGAATTGCCTGAGAAACAAAAACAAAGTGCGATAAATTGGTTAATGAATGTGCAAGAGGAAAATGGATCATGGTATGGGAAATGGGGGATTTGTTATATATATGGTACGTGGGCTGTTATGACTGGTTTACGGTCACTCGGAATTCCATCTAGCAATCCATCAATGAAAAGAGCAGCTTTATGGCTGGAACATATACAGCATGAAGATGGTGGGTGGGGGGAATCGTGCCACAGTAGCGTGGAAAAAAGGTTCGTTACTTTACCATTTAGTACACCATCCCAAACAGCATGGGCGTTAGATGCTCTCATTTCTTACCATGATGAAGAAACACCAGCTATTCGAAAAGGTATTTCATATTTGCTTGCGAATCCTGATGATAATGAACACTATCCTACCGGAACAGGTTTACCAGGTGGGTTTTATATTCGTTATCATAGCTATGCATATATATATCCGCTACTTACTTTGGCACATTATATAAAAAAATATAGAAAATAAACCGAGAGGATATCTCTCGGTTTATTTTATTGGGTAGTAGGTCCCTGTTGAAAAGAATAAGGTTGTGCGTTCCTTATTTTTCTATTGACTGGCGTTTTTGACGTGCATCAGCGGCATTTGCACGTGCGTTCGCTTCTAAGTCATTGTGGTCAGCGAGTTCACGAGAGAACTCAACATCAATGCCATCAGCAGCTTTGTTTTGCTTGAAATTTTTTTTGTTCATTCGACACAATCTCCTTGTGTTTTATGCGACGTTGCAAAGTTAGTTTGACACAAATAGACTTTTTTATACAAAGAGGAATTGGGAAGCAAAGAGCCGAAATATACAGTATAAGTAATAGAAATGGGGGATAGGGATGGAGTTTTTAAATGGGAAAACAGCTGTAGTAACAGGAGCTGCACAGGGAATTGGAAAAGAGATTGCAAGGGTTTATGCAAAACTAGGGGCTAAAGTATTAATTAGCGATGTAAATGAAGAGAAGCTACAAAAAACGACACGTGAGTTATCAGATGAAGGATATGAAGTGAAGCAGTATCGTTGTGATGTGAGTAATCAAAATGATGCGAAGTCCTTAATTGAATACGCTGTCCAAACATTTGGTACACTGCACATTTTAGTAAATAATGCAGGAATAACGCGAGATGCTATGTTACATAAAATGGAGAAACCAGAATGGGAACAAGTACTGCAAGTAAATTTAACAGGTGTTTTTTATTGTATGCAGCCAGCGCTTCTTTACATGAGACAACAAGGGTATGGACGCATTATTAATATATCTTCAATTAGTAGAGAAGGAAACATAGGTCAAGCGAATTATGCTGCTACAAAGGCAGGAGTTGTAGGTTTAACGAAAACAGCGGCGAAAGAAGTTGGAAGCTTCGGCATTACGTGCAATGCGATTTGTCCAGGGTTTATGGATACAGATATGACAAAAACGATACCAGATAAAGTGAAAGAAAAGATGGTTGGCGCGATTCCAGTTGGTAGAATTGGAACGCCAGAAGATATTGCGAACGCAGCTGCCTTTTTAGCGTCAGAATACGCATCCTATATTACAGGAGAAGTATTGAATGTGAGCGGAGGGCTACAAGTTTAAAGGAATACATAATGAAAAGAACCTGACCGGATAGGCCAGGTTCTTTTTTCATTAATTTAAGTTGAGCCAAACGCTCTTCACTTCTGTATAGTTATTTAATGCGTAAGATCCCATTTCACGGCCAAGACCAGATTGTTTAAATCCTCCGAATGGAGATGCTGCATCAAAGACGTTATAACAGTTTACCCATACAGTACCAGCACGTACTTTACTTGCAACATAGTGTGCTGTTTTAACATTTTCTGTCCACACACCAGCCGCTAAGCCGAATTGTGATTTATTTGCACGTTCAATTACTTCATCAATATCGTTAAAAGGTATTGCAGAAATAACTGGACCGAAAATTTCTTCTTTTGCGATCGTCATTTCGTCATTTACGTCAGCGAATACTGTAGGAGAAACGAAGTAGCCTTGATCGAATGGATTGCTTCCTCCGCAAAGTACTTCAGCGCCTTCTTCAATCCCTTTTTCAATGTAGCCCATTACACGTTTTTGTTGTTCTTCGGAAACGAGAGGACCGATTGTTGTTTCAGGGTTAAGACCGACACCTTGATTTAGTTTTTTAGAATAGAGGACGAGATCGGCCATGACATTATCATACATTTTCTTCGGAACAAATAAGCGTGATCCAGCAGAGCATACTTGTCCTTGGTTAAACATAACACCAGAAAGTGCACCAGGAATCGCGCGAGATAAATCAGCATCTGGCAAGATGATATTTGGTGATTTACCGCCTAACTCAAGTGTAACGCGTTTTAATGATTCAGATGCTTGTCGCATAATTTGTTTACCGACTGGAGTAGAACCAGTAAATGCAATTTTATCAACGAGTGGATGATTAACGAGAGCTTGTCCAGCTGATTCACCGAATCCAGGAACGATATTAATAACACCTTTCGGGAATCCAGCTTCTTCAATTAATTCAGCTAAGTATAGAGCAGATAGTGGAGTTTGCTCTGCAGGTTTTAAAACGATTGTACATCCTGTAGCAAGCGCTGCTCCCATTTTCCACATTGCCATAAGAAGTGGGAAGTTCCAAGGAATAATTTGACCGACGACACCAACAGCCTCATGGCGTGTATAGTTAAAGTAATTACCAGAAACAGGAATTGTTTGGCCAACGATTTTCGTAGCCCAGCCAGCATAATAGCGCATATGTTCAATTGCAAGTGGTATGTCTGCTGCCATTGTTTCACGGATTGGCTTTCCGTTATCTAATGTTTCGAGCTGTGCGAGCTCTTCTTTATGTTCTTCCATTAAATCAGCTAACTTGTACATAAGACGGCTTCGCTCAGCAGTGCTCATGCGAGACCAAGGACCTTCGTCGAAAGCCATGCGAGCTGCAACGACAGCTTTATGAATATCTTCTCGACCAGCCTCAGAAACGACGGCAAGTGTTTCGCCGGTTGCTGGGTTAGGTGTTTTAAATGTTTTTCCGGAAGCGTTTTCAATGAAAGATCCATTCACATATAACTTTTTTGTACCTTGAAGAAACTTTTCTACCTTTTCATGAAGATTTACAGCTAGTTGACTCATTGTATAACCCCCTTGAAAATATAATGTAAACGCAGTACGAGACGGCGTTTATTCCGAAATCAAGGATGTGGGAACTAGATGGAAAGCCTCTAATTTTAATCATAATTAACAAATACTGAAAATTCAAATTTCATTTGTGTTACAATTGTAAAAAATATGTAATGTAAGAGAAACTTCTATATGATTATAAAAAATCCTGCTTGTTTTTGCTTTCTAGTAGGAAAAACTAGAAGAACAATGGTACAATAATACATCGTGAGAGGAGGGAGAAAATGAAGAATTATCATGATGATCCACGCTTTCGAATTGCCCATAGAGAAGCGTTAATTGGTCTTGGACTTGCTATTATCAATTTTATAATATGGTACGGATTTGCTTATGGGCTTGGTAGTAAAAATCCAAGTGAATATACATATGTATTCGGTTTTCCAGCATGGTTTTTTTATAGCTGTATCGTTGGATTTATCGTTATGGTTATTTTACTTAGTTTAGTTGTTCGTTTTGTATTTCAAGATATTTCACTCGATGAGGAAGAAAAAAGTGAGGAATAATAGATGAATTGGTATGTAATCATTCCAATGATAATTTCATTTATCGTTGTGTTTTTAATTGGTGTATATGCTTCAAGACGCGTACAAGCGACTGCTAATAATAAATTTTTACAAGAATATTTTCTTGGTGGGCGCGAACTTGGCGGTTTATTATTAGCGATGACAATGATTGCTACGTACGGTAGTGCTAGTAGCTTTATTGGTGGTCCAGGTATTGCGTACAATATGGGCCTCGGATGGGTATTATTATCGGCGATTCAAGTTGTAACAGGGTATATCGTTTTAACGGTTATCGGTAAAAAGTTTGCAATTATCGCTAGGAAGATGGAAGCCATTACTCTTATCGATTATTTAAAGGGAAGATACAATAATAAAGCAGTTGTTATACTTTCTGCGTTATGTATTATTATCTTCTTATTTTCAGCAACAGTAGCTCAATGGGTCGGCGGTGGCCGATTAATTGAATCACTAACAGGTCTATCTTATACAACAGCACTATTTTTATTTACTTTTTCTGTACTTGTGTACGTATTAATTGGTGGATTTCGTGCAGTTGCTTTATCAGATACGTTATTAGGGATTATTATGTTAGTTGGAACGACAATCATTTTAATTGCTACTGTCATTGCCGGTGGTGGAATTGAAAAAATTATGCAGGAACTTGTTCAAATCAATCCGAATTTAATTACACCATTCGGAGCGGATGGTAGTTTAACGAAATCATATGTGACATCATTTTGGATTTTAATTGGGATTGGCGTTGTTGGTTTACCGCAAATTAGTGTGCGTGCTATGTCTTATAAAAATTCAAAAGCTATGCATCAAGCGTTAATAATCGGAACGGTTGTTGTAGGTACAATTATGATTGGTATGCATTTAACAGGTGTATTTGCGCGAGTCGTACTTCCGGGTATAACGGTACCGGATAAAGTCATGCCGCTACTCGCGATGGAAGTGTTGCCACCTTGGCTAGCTGGAGTTTTCTTAGCTGCGCCAATGGCAGCAATTATGTCTACAGTAAACTCATTATTGTTACTTGTAAGTTCATCAATTATTAAAGACATATACGTAAATTACATAAATAAAGATGCAGCAGACAGTACGATTAGAAAAGGAAGTTTGTGGATTACTGGTATCGTAGGGCTACTCGTTTATGCAGCAGCAATTAAACCACCAGATTTTTTAATATGGTTAAATTTATTTTCTTTCGGTGGGTTAGAAGCAGCATTCATTTGGCCAATCGTATTAGGTTTATATTGGAGAAAAGGAAATGCAACAGGAGCGCTTGCCTCTATTTTAGTTGGGGTAGGGTCATATATGTGTATTCATCTTTTCTATCCAAATCCGTTCGGTATACATACAGTTGTCTTCCCAATTTGTTTTGCGTTTATAGCTTATATCATTGGAAGTATGGGTGCTGTGAAGAAAAACAGTATAGGTTAGAGGAAGAACGTAGTCCTTATAGAGGACTACGTTTTTTTGTGTGAATTTATTCTTTTTTATTCTGTATATGTAAGGTTATTCATAAATTAATAACAATTGAGGGGATGGAGTTGAGGTCGATGAAAAAAGTATTATTTTTGGGAGACCCAGGAATTGATGACTCTTTAGCCATCATGTACGGAATTATGCATCCTAATATTGATATTGTTGGTGTTGTAACCGGATATGGAAATGTAACACAAGAAAAGGCGACAAGTAATGCAGCATATTTGCTACAAATGGCAGGGCGGGAAGATATACCTGTTATTAATGGTGCGAAAATTCCTTTATCCGGAGATGTTACAACGTATTATCCAGAAATTCATGGGGCAGACGGTTTAGGACCAATTAAACCTCCAAAAGCTTTTTCGCCAAATATAAAACCTTTTTGTGCTTTTTTTGATATTCTTGAAAAGTATAAAGGAGAATTAATCATTGTTGATGCTGGTAGGTCAACGACACTAGCGACAGCATTTATTTTAGAAAAGCCGATGATGAAGTATGTGAAAGAATATTATATAATGGGTGGTGCTTTTTTAATGCCCGGCAATGTGACACCAGTCGCAGAGGCGAATTTCCATGGTGATCCGATTGCGTCCCAATTAGTTATGCAAAATGCCAAGAATGTGACATTAGTGCCACTTAACGTTACATCTGAAGCAATTATTACGCCAGAAATGGTGAAATATATTACGAAACACTCTAAAACGAGTTTTAATAAATTAATTGAACCGATATTTACGTATTATTATAAAGCGTATAAAAAGTTAAATCCGAAAATAACAGGTAGCCCAGTACATGACGTTGTTACAATGATGGTTGCGGCGAATCCGTCTATTTTGGATTATGTGTACCGTCGTGTTGATGTGGATACAGTAGGAATTGCAAAGGGAGAAAGTATTGCTGATTTCCGTCCACAACCTGATGCAAAATCTTTAAAGAATTGGGTGCGAATTGGTTGGTCATTACATTATAAAAAATTTCTCGAAGACTTCGTGAAAATTATGACGTAGACATAATAGGAGAATACAAGTTAAAATAATGGAGATGATTACTAAAATAATCATCTCCATTATTTTGTTTGAAAGAGATAGATAGAGAAGAGTTATACAATAGGAGAGGAATTTTACTTGAAAAAAACTATAGTATGCGCAGTGATTGTGGGTATTTTCGTTTTGCTAATATCGGGTAATTTTTTAGTGAAAAAAGTGTGGAGTTCAAATAATGATGATGCACAGTATATCGCATCCTTTATTGAAGAAAATAAAGATGAAAAAAATAGTGCGCTTCTCGTGAAGAGAAATGATAAAGTTGTTTATTCTGTAAATCCGAATGTTGTATTGCCAGTTGCTAGTACGATGAAGTTAATTGTGGCGCTTGAATATACGAAACAAGTTACGGAAGGGAAAATTGATCCGTCTAGTTTCGTTTCCATTAATGATATAAATCGTTATTATGTGCCGAATACAGATGGCGGTGCACAAGATAGATGGCAAAGGTATTTGCAAAAGACAGACAAGATAACAGAAGGGGCAGTTTCTTTAGAAGAAGTGGCAAAAGGAATGGTTAAGTTTAGTTCGAATGCGAATGCTGAATATTTGATGGAAGTGTTAGGATTAGATAATATTAATCGTAATTTACAAAGTTTATCGCTTCCAGCACATCAGCCGCTATTTCCGATTGTTTCATCTTTATACATCCCTGGGTATTTGCATAAAGAACTACATGTTCCGAAATATAAAATAGAGAAAAAGTTAAAAGAAATGTCTCAAGAGCAATATCGTGAATATGCGATAATTATTCATGAACGCTTAAAAAAGAAGGGGCCATTATTACAGAAGGAAATACCTCTTTATTTAGAGGAACGTTACGATAAAATTTGGTCAGATCGATTACCAGCAGCTTCTGCAAACGATTATATGGTACTGCTTCAAAAGGCAAATCATAAAGGTGGACTGACAGAAGCCGAAGAAAAAGTGTGGGCGAATATCGTTGAAACAGATATGAGTGCTAAGAAATATCGTAAAACATTTAGACATGCAGGGCAAAAAAATGGCTATACGCCATGGACTGTTACAAAAGCAGTTTATGCGATGGATAAACGCGGGAACTGTACAGAAATAGTGTTTTTAGCAAATGATTTAAATGAAGACGACAGTGCAGAAATACGGAAACATTTAGCAAACTTACATTTTCAAGTGTTGCAAAGTGATAAGTATGATGCGACTTTTATTAAGTAACTCGGTGCAGAGAGCACCGAGTTTATTTTTATCCCGCTTTAATGGGCAGTAAGACCCCCACCTCAAAATTCAGCGAAAGCAAAGAAGTTAGGTGGGGGATCAACTGCCCCTAAAAGTCCGATTGGTTCAACTAATAATCAGTGGGGGATTAAGAAAACCCCCACTGATTAAAGTTTCACTTTATGTACAAGCACTTTTTTCCTATCTCTGGGTATGATGGGTAGTAATACTTAGGTGAGAGGGGAAAAGGTGATGAAACAAAGTAAAGAAGAGTTTATAAAGAGTGAAGGCGCTGATTTCCCTGGAAAAACATATGTGGATTGCGTATTACAACATGTATTTCATTTTCAGCGAAATTACTTATTGAAAGATATGTTTCAAGTGCATAAAGCGCATATTGTGATGCTAACAGAAGAAAGTCTAATGAAAAAGGAAGAAGCTAAAGTTATATTAAACGCTCTTAAAAAGATAGAGGGAATTCCAAAAGATCAATTGCTCTATACAGAGCGGCATGAAGATCTCTTTTTTTTAGTGGAACATTTAATTTCTCAAGAAGCGAAATGCGATTTTGTAAGTAATATGCATATTGGTAGAAGTAGAAATGATATGGGTGTAACGATGTATCGCATGAGTTTAAGACGATATGTATTACGATTAATGGAACATCATTTATTATTGCAAGAAAGTATATTACAACTTGCCGATGATCATAAGGAAACGATTATGCCAGCTTATACACATACACAACCAGCACAGCCCACAACATTTGGTCATTATACGTTAGCGATTTATGATACGATGCAAAGAGATTTAGAACGAATGAAACGAACGTACAAACTTTTAAACCAATCTCCAATGGGAGCTGCCGCTCTTTCTACAACAAGTTTCCCAATTAAACGAGAGCGAGTTGCCAATTTACTTGGGTTTACAAATGTAATTGAGAACTCATATGATGCTGTTGCTGGAGCGGATTATTTATTAGAAGTTAGCTCGTTACTTATGGTAATTATGACGAATACGAGTAGATGGATTCATGACTTTTTACTATTAGCGACGAAAGAATATGATGGTATTACTGTTGCAAAGCCATATGTACAAATAAGTAGTATTATGCCGCAAAAGCGAAATCCAGTTTCCATTGAACACGCCCGTGCGATTACGAGTAGTGCTTTAGGAGAAGCATTTACAGTATTTCAAATGATTCATAATACACCATTTGGTGATATTGTCGATACGGAAGATGATTTGCAGCCGTATTTATATAAAGGAATTGAAAAGACCATTCGTGTTTTTTGTATTATGAATGCAGTTATTCGAACAATGAAAGTAGAAGAAGAAACGTTAAAAAGTCGTTCTTATAAACATGCAATTACGATAACTGATTTCGCAGATGTTTTAACAAAAAACTATAGCATTCCATTTCGGCATGCGCATCATGCAGCGAGTGTTATTGCGAATATGTCATTGGAGCAGAAAAAGGAGCTACATGAATTACATTTCAAAGATGTAAATATATACTTACAAGAAAAATTTAAAGTACATTTGTTAGAAAAAGAGTGGGAAGAAATTGTATCGCCAGAAGCTTTTATTCAAAAAAGGAATGTATACGGTGGACCGAGTAAAAAAGAAATGGAGCGTATGATTAAAAATCGAAAAGAGTCATTTCAAAAAGAAGAAGAGGTATTTGAAAAAGAAAAACAGAGAATTTTACAAGCTGAAACTGATTTGAATATGTTAACTTCGAATTATATTGAATCGTAAAAGAAGGATTTAATGAATTAATCGCCAATACTTAATTAAAATATAGATGGAGAGAAGAGATTGTCGATGATTCAATTACACGTATATAAAGAGATTCTTCATTTTAAAGAAGATGTTACACCATTTTTAGAAAAGAATGAGCAGGAAAATAATCTCATATTAGGTGTATTACAAATGGTCCAAGAGCCGATATTTATGGGAGTAGCAAAACAAAGAGAAGAAATTAAAGTTGTATTTCTTCAAACAGAAGAGAAGAAACAAATCATTGTTGCTACGTCTGAAATTGCGGAAAAGGATATCGTGGAACTTGCAAAAAAATTAACGAAAGCATATTCAAATGTTCCTGGATTGATTGGTAATAAGAAAATTGTACAGAAATTAGCGGAAGAGATTGCTGTGTTAGAAAATAAGAAAACGAATGTTGTAATGGAACAAGGTGTGTATGCATTACAACAAGTTAAGAAGAAGTGGACCGAGGATGGGGCTTTTCGAGAAATAGGTAGTGATGAGCTACCATTAATAGAACAGTGGATTTATCAATTTTGCGAAGATGTAAGGCTTCCTACTACGAAAGAAGAAGCGAAACAAACCGCTCATACATTAATTACGAACCGTCGGCTATTTGGTTTAGATGTAGATGGGAAGCTTGTTTCTGTAGCTGCAAAAACGAGACCGACTACAAACAATATAACAGTTAATTTCGTATATACACCGAAAGAAGCGCGGAAAAAAGGGTACGCATCTAGTTGTGTCGCTGCACTTAGTCAACGTATGTTAGATGAAGGATATAAGACGACTACGTTATATACTGATCTAGCGAACCCTACGTCTAATAAAATTTATCAAGAAATTGGTTATGAACAAATTGCGGAGTCTGTGCTCATATTTTTAGAGAAGTAGAATAAAAAGGCGTGCTATTTTAGCACGCCTTTTTATTATTCATCAATTCTAATAACCTCGCCTTGCGGGAAGTTCTCAGTTTCTAGTAAGCTACGAATAGCTTTTGCCACATATTCAGGTGATAATAGCTTTCCTTCTTCTTTTAGTGTGATGAATCGTTCTAAATTAGTGAAGTCTTCTTTATTTGTTTCACGAATTTGTGCTTGCATATTTGTATCCACAACACCAGGTGCAAAAGCGACGATTTTTACTGGATATTCTTTTTCCTCTTCTTCAGTCGCTACGCATTGTGTAAACATATTTACACCAGCTTTCGTTGTACAATAAGCGCCCCATCCAAAGTAAGGATTTTTTCCTGCACCAGATGAAATGTTAATAACACGTTTATCTACTTTCCAGTCTTTCGTATGTTTCATGAATGTAGATGTAAGAATCATAGGGGCAAGTAAATTAATGTGAACGTTCGTAATGAATTGTTCGCTTTCTGCTTTTTCAATCGGCTTCATAGGTGCAACTGTACCCGCATTATTAATTAAATGAATAGAAGATACATTGTCTTCTTTAATGGATGAAATGATTTCGTTAAAGTTAGTTTCTAAATGATGTACATCTTGAAGATCTAAGGAATGGAAAATGCAATTGCTGTTATATTGCTCTGCAAGTTTAGTAAGCTCTTTATTTTCTCTTCTAGAAATAGAGATGATGGTTGTGTTTTCCTCTAATAATTGCGTGGCGATTGCCTCACCTAAACCTTGTGAAGTTCCTGTTACGATAACGTAGCGCATAGTTTTATAAACTCCTTTCGTATGTGCGGAATTTTGTTGGACAACGTACATTGTATAGTTTGTCTACATTTTATAGTATAGAGCACTTTTTACTATAATTGAAATGAGATGATTGTGTGCCTTTTATAAATCGTTTTACAACAACAGTACCTGGTGCCGTCACGTTCACTGGGAATACGTTAGGGCTTAGCCCTACATCACCTGCACCAGGTAATATTTTTGGTACACTTGCTGTGTTTACGACAGTAAATACAGCGCTACAAGTACCAGGATTCCCGGTAGGGACAACAGATGAATGGCAATTGAATTCTTCAAGTGCAATTTTAAATCTTCCAGCGGGAAGTAGTGTGTTATATGCAGAATTAGTTTGGGCTGGTACTTTCCGGACTGATACGGAAGATGTTTTACCGTTTTTAAATGATAATATTACATTTACAACACCGGCTGGGACTTTTTCTGTTACGCCAGATCCTGCTACTGCGCAGCAAGGTTCAGTAGGGAATCAGTTTTATTATGCGCGCTCTGCCAATGTAACGAATCTTGTTAGTGCAGGCGGGGCAGGAACTTATACTACAGGTGCAGTGCCAGCTGCAGGAACTTCATCTGATCCAACTATTAGTCGTTCGGCTGGATGGACGCTTGAGGTTGTGTATCAAAATGCTAGTTTGCCACTTCGGAATTTATCAGTTTATGCAGGTCAAGAAATTATCGATGCTTCATCACCACCAGTGGATGCTACTATTTCAGGATTTGCTACCCCAGCGACAGGAGCTGTAACAGGGCGAGTGCTCGTAACTGCTCAAGAAGGTGATTCTAACATTGTTGGAGATCAACTTCGCTTTGGACCGAATGCAAATACTACAGTTGCATTATCCGGCCCGAGAAACCCCGCAAATAATTTTTTTCAGTCACAAATTTGTAACGATATTGGAGAGTTAGATACAACTGGAACGTTTGGAGATTTGAATCAGCCTTTAGGGATAGCTTTAGCCGTCCGAAGACAAGGGTGGGATATTACAAATGTAAATGCCTCTGCATCATTAGTAAATAATCAAACGTCAGCAACGGTTCGATTCGTTACTAATGGAGATGGATATGCTGCAGCTGGTTTTGGGGTTCAAATTGATGCAACGGGGCCAATTATTAATCCTGTTAAATCGGTCAATAGAACAGTTGCAGGAGTTGGAGATATTCTTACCTACACAATTACAGTTCCTAATACAGGTACGGGAAGTGCAGAAAATGTTATATTACAAGATAGTATTCCGAACGGAACGACGTTTGTTACAGGTAGTGTAACGGTAGGTGGAGTAACACAGCCGAATGCGAACCCTGTTAATGGAATTAATTTAGGCACAATCCCAACTAACGCGCAAAGAGTTGTTACATTTCAAGTGCGAATAACATCGTTTCCGAACCCAAATCCTATTCCGAATCGCGCAATGGTGTCATATCAATTCCGTCCTTTCGTCGGTAGTCCACCAATTACAAGTATGTCTTCTTCAAATTCAGTACAAACGACAGTGAATCAAGCAACTATAAGTATGCAAAAATCTGTAGATTTACAGACAGCAACCCTTAATGATGTATTAACATACACAGTTAATGTGACGAATAATGGAAATGTCACTGCAAATAATGTTGTTTTTGTTGATAGTATCCCTGGTGGCACAACATTTGTTCCAAATAGTGTTACGGTAAATGGGGTAGCACGTCCAGGAGCAAATCCAGCAAGTAGTATTAATCTAGGAAGTATTAATGCTTCGCAAACGACGGTAGTGCGTTTTCAAGTTCGAGTAACATCTAATCCGCTTGTCAATCCAATTCCAAATCGTGCGAGTGTAACATTTAACTTTACTCCAGTACCTGGTCAACAACCAATTTCAGGACAGGCGACAAGTAACACTGTATTTACTACAATTAATGTAGCTGATATAAGAACGAGAAAAGCAGTGGATAGAGCTTTTGCGACAGTGAATGACGTTCTTACGTACACTATTACAATTGAGAATGCCGGAAATGTACTTGCGACAAATGTTATTTTTCAAGATCCAATTCCAATTGGAACAACTTTTATCGCAAATAGTGTGACTGTAGATGGGGTTTCACAACCAGGAGTAAATCCTTCGACTGGGTTTGCGGTAGCAAATATTTCTCCAGGTGGAAGTAGGACAGTGCGTTTTCAAGTCCGAGTGACATCTACGCCATCAGGAGGTACGATTGCGAATCGTGGAAATGTATCTGCTAATTTCGTCGTTATTCCGAATCAACCACCAGTGACGATTAATAGACAAACGAATACAGTTGTGACACAAGTTAATACAGGCGGTTTAAATGTAATAAAAGAAGTGAATACAACGCAAGCGGCAGTAGGGGATACTTTAACATACACAATTGCCGTCCAAAATACAGGAAACGTTCCGTTAACAAATGTATTTTTCCAAGACACTATTTCTTCAGCGGTTTCTTTCGTTGCAAATTCTGTAACCGTTAATGGAGTATCGCAAAGTGGATTGAATCCGAATACAGGATTCTCTCTTCCGAATATTCCTGCGGCTCAAACAGTTGTAGTCACATTTGACGTATTAATTGTACAGGATCCAGAAAATGAAGATATTTTAAATCAAGCAAATGTAACAGCGAGTTTTCAAGTGAATCCGAGTGAACCACTAGTAACAATTAATGTTCCGAGTAACATTGTGAATACAACAGTACAATCAGGGAACTTTGAAGTTGTGAAATCAGTGAATACGAATGTTGCAACGGTAGGGGATGTTTTAGTATATACAATTGAAATCATAAATGCAGGTAGTGTACCAGCTACAAATGTATTTTTTCAAGATTCAATTCCACAAGGGACATTATTTATTGAAAACAGTGTAGTTGTTAATGGTGTTTTACAAGAAGGGGCAGATCCAGAACTTGGATTCTTATTAAATAATTTGCCTACTGGCGCGAGTGTAATTGTTACGTTTGAAGTATTAATTGATGAAATTCCTCAAGGAAATAATGTTGTAAATAATGCGAATGTAACTGGAGATTTTCTTGTAAATCCAACAGAGCCACCAATTACTGTAACGGTGCCAAGTAATACTGTTAATACAGTGGTGAATTCTTCAGGGCTAAATGTAATAAAAAGTGTAAGTGCTACTGAAGCAGGTGTAGGAGATACGCTAACGTATACAATTCGTATACAAAATAGTGGAACAGTAGCAGCGACAAATGTATCATTCGTTGATCCAATTCCATCTGGAACAACGTTTGTAGCAAATAGTGTAACGATAAATGGAACGCCTCAACCAGGTTTAAGCCCAATAATTGGATTTCCACTTGCTAATATTCCGGTAGGAGGGATGGTAACAGTTACTTTTCAAGTGACGATTACGAGTGTACCACCAAATAGAGTTCTTCCGAATAATGCGAATGTAACTGCTGATTTCCAAGTAAGTCCTCTCCAGCCACCAGTTACAATTGTAACGATTAGTAACATTGTTGTGACGCGAGTGAATGTAGGATCACTTAATGTAATGAAGAGTGTAAATACACCACAAGCAGGAGTAGGAGATACGTTAACGTATACGGTTCTTATTCAAAATACAGGAACTGTTCCTGCAACGAATATTATTTTTCAAGATCCAATTCCGTCTGGTACTGCGTTTGTAGCAAATAGTGTGACGATAAATGGAGTTGTTCAGCAAGGCGCGAATCCTATGGTAGGTTTCCCAGTACCAAATATTCCGGTCGGGCAAACATCTACGATTACGTTTCAAGTTACAGTGACGAGTGTTCCGAGCGGTGGAAATATAAGAAACCAATCGAACGTTACTGCAAGTTTTCTTATAAATCCAGCAAACCCTCCAATAACGACTGTTACGAATAGTAATTTCGTTGTGACGCAAGTAAACACTGCTCGATTAAATATACAAAAATCTTCATCTGTACAACAAGCTGCACTTGGAGAGACTTACACGTATTCTGTAGTCATTCGAAATAACGGCACAGTAACAGCAACGAATGCTTCCTTTATTGATCCAATTGCTCCAGAAACAACATTTGTAGCAAATAGTGTAACGATAAATGGAACATCTCAACCTGGATTGGATCCAAATGTAGGTTTTCCGCTTCCTAATATCGCAGCTGGAACATCATTGACTGTAACGTTCCAAGTAACAGTAGTTGCGCCATCCACGCGCGGGGCCGTATTAAACACGGCATCTGCTACAGCCACTTTTTTATTAAATCCTTTACAGCCGCCTGTAACAACGACAAATTCAAGTAATACGACAGTAGTTACGATACCGTTACCTCCTCCTGGTGAAGTAACAGCAACAAAAACAGTTGATGTTGCTGCTGGAGCGGTTGGGGATGTATTAACGTATACTGTGCTAATTTCAAACGTAGGAATTATACCAGTTACAGATGTGTTCTTTCAAGATGTCATACCAGAAGGAACGATATTTGTAGCAAATAGTGTAACGATAGGTGGGGCGCAGCAACTTGGCTTAAATCCAGAAACAGGATTTCCAGTTAGTCCGTTATTAAATGCAGGTGCAAATATTGCTGTGACGTTCCAAGTGACGATTACGGAGATTCCAGATAATGAAGTCATATTAAATGATGCAGATGTTACATTTACTTCACAACCAAATCCGCAGGAACCACCAATTACGGAAACGATATTAACGAATCTAGTCGTTACGACAATTAATATAGCGTCTATATTTCCATTAAAACTAGTCGATAAAGAGGTAGCGACGGTTGGAGAAATATTAACGTATGATGTATTAATCTTTAATTTCGGTACAGTGGTAGCAACGAATGTTAAATTTATAGATACAACTTCCGCCGGTGTAGCATTTGTACCGGGAAGTGTGAGCATAAATGGGGTGCCGGCACCAGGATTAGATCCTTTCATTGGCTTTACAGTTCCAGATATACCTGTAGATGATTTTGTACTTGTCACATATCAGGAAGTGGTTACGAGCATACCTGAGGGGGGGACGATTGTTAACTTTGTAGACGTTACAGCTACATTTGCTGTAAGTGAAACAGAGCCGCCTATTACAGAAACAACGACAAGTAATACGACATTAACAGAAATTAATGAACCTGGTTTAAATGTTTTAAAATCAGTGAGTCAGCCGGTTGTTGCAGTAGGTGATACAATCACATATACAACAGTAGTTCAAAATACAGGTACAGTGGTAGCGACAAATGTTCAATATAGTGATGTATTACCGTCCTCGATCACATTTATACCAGATAGTGTAACGATAGATGGTGTGCTACAACCTGGATTCAATCCTAATAATGGATTCCCGCTTCCAGATATAAGCCCAGGTGAAAGTGTAGAAGTTACGTTCCAAGTAACAGTTGTCAGTGTTCCATCGAACGGAACAATTGCTAATACTGCAAATATTACGGGAAGCTTTATATTAGTACCAGGAGAACCACCAGTTGTAGTAAACCAACCGAGCAATACAACACTTACAACTGTAAATAGAGGACGATTTAATGTTATTAAACAAGTAAATAGGGCTGCTACTCTCGTTGGAGATGTATTAACGTATACAGTTCAAATAACGAATACAGGAACAGTAACAGCTAATGATGTTCAGTTTATTGATACGATTTCATTAGGAGCGTCATTTGTACCAAGTAGTGTAACGATAAATGGAGCCCCGCAACCAAACTTAAATCCGATTACTGGCTTTGGAGTTGGAGATATACCAGTTGGAGAAACAGTTATCGTGACGTTTCAAGCGACAGTTACAAACATTCCGTCATCAGGAACCATTACGAACGTTGCAAATATAACAGGAAGCTTTACTTTAGTACCAGGAGAGCCGCCGGTTGTAGTAACTGAACCGAGTAATACGACAATAACAAGGGTAAATAGAGGGAGATTTAATGTTATAAAAACCGTAAATAAGCAAGCAACACGATTAGGGGATACGTTAACTTATAGTGTGCAAGTTACAAATACGGGAACGGTATTAGCGACGAATGTTCAGTTTATCGATGTTCCGTCACCTAGTTTAGAATTCATTCCTGGAAGTGTACAAATAAATGGAATTTCGCAAGTAGGTTTAGATCCATTTGTAGGCTTTTCATTACCAGATCTTGCAGTAGGGGACAGTATATTAATTACATTTGAAGTAAATGTAATCGCAATTCCGCCTTCTAGTAGCATTATGAATACAGCGAGAGTAACTGGTGATTTCGAATTGATTCCAGGAGAACCACCGTTTACAATTACGAACTCAAGTAATACGACAGTCACACCAGTAAATCGAGGTAGTTTAGATATGCTGAAAGAAGTAGATCATCCGATTGTTGGAGTGGGAGAAACGGTAACGTATACTGTTCGTATATTAAATACTGGTACGGCTGATGCGATGAATGTTCAATTTATAGACGTGTTATCTCAGGAAGCTGAGTTTGTTCCAAATAGTGTAACGATAAATGGAGTTCCGCAACCAGGGTTAAATCCACAGGCTGGATTTACGATACCAGACATCCCAGTGGGTGAGACGGCACTTGTAACATATGAAGCTACAATTACAAGTTTTCCAGATGGTGGTACAGTAGTAAACGTTGCTGGGGCGTTAGCAGAGTATATTTTAGTACCAGGAGAGCCACCGGTTACAGTAATGGACACGAGTAATACAGTTATTGTAACGGTAAATACTGCAATTTTATTTGTTGCAAAAGGAGCGGATTTTGAAGTAGCGATGGTAGGAGATGTTGTCACTTACGGAATTGCTGTTATAAATGATAGTACAGTTCCTGTGACGAATATTGTTTTAACAGATATCATTGATCCGAATACGTTATTTATAAATGGCTCGGTAACGGTAAATGATGTACCTTTTCCATTTGCCAACCCGAATACAGGTATTCCGTTAGGTGATTTTCAGCCAAATGATGCAGCAATTATTAATTTCCAAGTTGTAATAACAGGAGGGCAAATAAATAACTTAGTTACAAATACAGCTACGGCGAGTGGGCTTGCAATTGTGAATCCAAATGAACCGCCTGTAGTAGTTGAAGGCGATAGCAATACAGTTGTTATCCCGTTTATTCCTCAAAATGTCTCAACGACAGTCGTAAAAACAGCGGATCATCAAACAGCAACAATTGGAGATGTTATTACGTTTACGACAGTTATTACAAATACGGGGGATACAGCGATACAAAATATTCGTTTTCAAGATATGTTAGATAGTAGTGTTCAATTTGTCCTTGGAAGTGTAACGGTTGATAATACGCCCGTGCCAAGTGTAAACCCAGTATCAGGATTTCTTATAGGAAGTTTAAATCCAGGTGAAGCACGCACAGTCTCGTTCCAAGTAGTAGTTCAGAGCGCGCCAAGTGGTTCAGGAAATTATATAAATCAAGCGAGTATTCGCTTCGAACATCAAGTAGGTACAGTGTTACCACCTGTTACACAAATAATAGAAAGTAATATTGTGGTCATACCGTTCGTCCCAACGATCGAACAAATTTGTGAAACAAACTTTAATTGCTTAGATAAAATTCCATTTCAATGTTCTCCGTGTAATCATTTGCACGAACATAAAAAATAAAACAAAAAAGAGCATCCTGTGAACTGCACCCCAATTGTTAGACACAGTCTAACAATTGGAGGTGCAGTTTTTCTATGGCTAAATTTACAGCTGATGAAAAAATACAAATCGTTCTACGTTATTTGAACGGAAATGAAAGTTATCGAGAAATGGGTAGAGCGATCGGTATAAGTGGCACAATCATTTTGAATTGGGTAAACCAATATAAGCAAAATGGTGTGGAAGCTTTTCTAAAACGATGTACAAATTACACACAACAATTTAAACTAGACGTACTAAACTTTATGATTGAAAACGGTATGTCCTTATTTGAGACGGCAGCTATCTTTAACATTCCTGCCCCTTCAACGATTTCTGTTTGGAAAAAACAACTGGAAACACAAGGAATTGATGCCCTTCAATCTAAGAAAAAGGGGCGTTCATCCATGAAAAAAGATTCAAATAAACAATTAAAACAAGCTTTAGCTGAAGGGTCAGTCGAAGCACTTGAAGCACGTATTAAACAGCTTGAAATGGAAAATGAGTACTTAAAAAAGTTGAATGCCTTAGTTCAAAACAAGGAAAAATCACAAAACAAGATAAAGCGCAAGTAGTCTATGAATTAAGGCATAAATATTTGGTGAAGGCACTCGTGGAGCTAGCTGGTATTCCACGAAGCACGTATTATGATTTAGTAAAAAAAATGAATCGCCCAGATGTAGACGCCGATTTGAAAGCTGAGATTAAAGCGATTTATGAGGAGAATGAAGGTCGTTATGGTTACCGTCGCATTCGTGATGAATTAACGAATCGTGGTCAGAAAGTGAATCACAAGAAGGTGCAACGCATTATGAAAGAGCTTGGCTTAAAGTGCGTTGTGCGCATGAAGAAATATAAATCTTATAAGGGGAAAGTCGGTAAAATTGCACCCAATATTTTAGAGCGTAATTTTTATGCAGATGCACCGAATCAAAATGGGTAACAGACATCACAGAGTTTAAATTGTTTGGAGAAAAACTGTATGTATCACCTGTATTAGATTTGTATAATGGTGAAATTATTACCTATACAATTGGTTCTAGACCGACGTATTCGCTTGTTTCAGAGATGTTAGAGAAAGCATTAGAACGTTTACCTGAAAACCACCAGCTACTGATGCATTCGGATCAAGGATGGCATTATCAAATGAGACAGTACGTCCGTACACTTGAATCAAGAGCTATCGTACAGAGTATGTCTCGAAAAGGAAACTGTTACGACAACGCAGTAATAGAGAATTTCTTTGGGATTATGAAGTCGGAGTTCCTCTATATAAAAGAATTTGAATGTATTGAGCATTTTAAAATAGAATTAGAAAAATATATAGATTATTATAATACGAAACGGATTAAGGCAAAATTAAAAATGAGCCCGGTACAATACCGGACTCATTTGGATCAAGTTGCCTAATGAAATAACCGTGTCTAACTTTTAGGGGTCACTTCACCTGAAAGAATAGGATGCTCTTTTTGTATCAATCACATAGATTCATTTTCGGGTGAGGTAAAAAACTCGTTGATTTTGTTGGAAAGTAGAAATGGAATGGCTCCTTTTATAATAGAAATATCCCAGTCCCACCATGCGAGATTTTCTAGTTTGTCAATCGTTTCTTGCGGGAAACGATATCGAATAAATTTTGCAGGATTACCAGCTACAATTGCATATGGGGGTACGTCTTTTGTAACAACACTCTTTGCCCCAATAATGGCTCCGTTACCAATTGTAACACCAGATAAAATGCAGGATTGATAACCAATCCATACATCGTTGCCGACTACGATGTCACCTTTTGAAGAAGGATGACCAGTAATATGTGCTCCTTCATTAAAAAATGCATTAAATGGGTATGTCGTTATCCAGTCTGCGCGATGTTCACCGCCAAGTATAAAAACGACTTCTTCTCCTAATGAGCAAAACTTACCTATTTTTAATTTCGTTGCATCATTCCAAGAAAAAATGGTTGGACCTACTTTACTATAAGTATAATCACCAATATCATATTTATTATATTCAGGTTTTTGATTTAAAAATAACATAACAAATTTAGCATCCTCTCTAAAGCAAGTAATGGATATGGAACATTATATGCAACTTGGAATAAGTGGAACTGTGTTATATGAATTGGTAATACACAATTAGTAGGTGCAACGAATAAAAAGGGAGTGGAATGAATGATATACGAAATGGGGCTATATAATAAACCTTTTCAGTCAATTCAATCAGGAAAAAAAGTATATGAAGTACGTTTATACGATACAAAACGTCAACTTATAAAACAAGGCGATAATATTGTATTTACGAACCTTACGACAGCAGCAATGATGACTGTAAAAGTAACGGAAATAAAACGATACGCAAGCTTTAAAGCAATGTACGAACAAATTGATCATAAATTATTGGATTGTGAAAATGATAGTTTAGAGGAAATGCTAGAAAGTACATACAAAATATATACGAAAGAACAAGAAAAAAAGTGGGGAACAGTTGCGATTCGTATTGAGGTAATAAAATGATAAGAAATCGGGGCGGGGCTATCATTGTACAGGAAGGGAAAATTGCTCTTATAAAACGTATTCGAGAAGGGGAAACATATTATGTTTTTCCAGGCGGAGGAATTGAAGAAGGAGAAACAGCTGAAGAAGCAACAAAGCGAGAAATTTATGAAGAATTAGGGGTACATATAAAAGTGGAGCATCTGATTGCAAAGGTGGAGTATAAAAGTACGGAGTATTATTTTAATGCCCATATTATAGATGGAGTTTTCGGAAGTGGTAAAGCTGAAGAATTCAAACTGAAAGATAGAGGGAGTTATATTCCGTTATGGTTGCCGATGCACGAGTTGGAAAAAGTGAGTATAAAACCGTATGAAGTGGTCGGAAGTATATTCAATCATTATAAAAAGTAAGGTCTGACAACATACAAAAAAAACCATTGACATAGTCTTCTGATTTAAGTATTGTATTCGAGTATGTTTATAATCAGGAGGTTTATATGAGCAATCAAACTACTACACATCATGTGAAAATGACAACAGCAGATCCATCTGGAATTGGTCTATTTGGATTAGCGATGGTAACACTTGTAGCATCATCTCAAAAGTTAGGCTTAACAGATGGCGTTTCACTTGTATTACCGTGGGCAATCTTTTTAGGAGGATTTGCACAAATCTTTGCGTGCATTCACGATGCAAAGCATAACAATACGTTCGGTACAACAGCATTCGGTGCCTACGGCCTATTTTGGTTAGGTGTTGGAATGACTTGGTTAATTCAACTTGGAGTATTTGGCGAAAAACTAGCACAAGCTGCAGATTCAAAACAGCTGGGTGTAGCCTTTATTGGATATTTGATTTTCACAATCTTTATGACAATTGGTGCAATGGAAACACATAAAGTATTATTTATGATTTTCGTCCTTATTGATTTCTTATTTATTGGTCTTTCATTAAGTACTTTAGGTGTTATGCCGCATGCAATGCATAATTTAGCAGCGTATTCTGAACTATGTATTTCATTATTATCTTTCTATGGTTCAGCAGCAGCAGTGTTAAATACACACTTCGGTAAAGTTGTATTACCAGTTGGAAAGCCGTTTGGTATTTTTAAAAAGTAATAAAAAAGCACAGGTGATTGTATAGTCATCTGTGCTTTTTTGTATGGAATAAATAAAAATGAAAAATATAATTGAAATTGATTCTCATTATTAATATAATGAGAATGAGAATCATTTATTGTAAGAGGGGGATGCCGAAGTGGCAAAAATTTTAATAGCTTATGCAAGTATGTCAGGAAATACAGAGAGTATTGCTGATTTAATAAAAGTTAGTTTAGATGCTTTTGATCATGAAGTAGTATTGCAAGAAATGGAAGGCATGGATGCTGAAGAATTATTAGCCTATGATGGAATCATTTTAGGATCTTATACGTGGGGCGATGGTGAATTACCGTTTGAGGCGGAAGATTTCCATGAGGACTTAGAAAATATAGATTTATCAGGGAAGAAAGTAGCGGTATTCGGATCAGGTGATACGGCGTATGAACTATTTTGTGAAGCGGTAACGATATTTGAAGAAAGACTTGTAGAACGCGGTGCAGAGCTTGTACAAGAAGGATTGAAAATCGAACTAGCTCCAGAAGATGAAGAGGATGTTGAAAAATGCAGTAATTTTGCAATTGCATTTGCTGAGAAGTTCTAAGAATGGGAGTGTCAACGTGGAGACAATGTTAAGTGCGACCGCTATTACAAAGTTAAGAGATGGAAAACTTATGTTAGCTACTACATATAATGGCTTATTTATTGAACGAGACGGAGAATGGAAACAAATATTAAATGGTTTTCAAAAACGAATTAGGGATTTACATAGCGAAGATAATGTAGTGTATGGTGTAGGTGACGAAGGGATTTTTATTCGTAGTATGAATGGTGGGGAGAACTGGACGGTTCAGCGTTTTCCAACAAAAGCAACGAGTTGGAATGTGTGTAGTAATGTACAAGGAACAGTCATTGCTCATGGAGATAAAACGTTGTATCGTTCTAATGATTTTGGTTCGACATGGGAAACCATTCATCCATTTCTTGAGTATGGTGGCGGGGCACCATCTATTCGATCGTTATTTTTATATAAACATTACTTATTTATTGGTACGAAAATACATGCTAAATATGGTGGTGTTTGGCTCTTTAATTTGGAGACACGTAAATTAAAGAGGATTAAAATCGTGATGAATCAGATGATCTCAGCGTTGACTGTACACAATTCTTATATAGTAGCAGCGAGTGGATCGTGCAAGGGGATTAGCGGGAATATTTCTTTTTGTAAAATAGATGAAAGTATTGAGAGTGAAAAAACATATTGGCACACATGTCAAAGTGAGCAGAAAGCAAGTAGCTATTTAGCCTTGAGTGTAGATCAACATGTGCTATATACAACGTCAACGCAAAATAAGGCGGGGATTAGTACGGTTTGTCGTGTACTTTTAGAAGAAGGACTTGTTACAGTATGTGACTCAGTTAAAGGGCATGGCTGGCGCATCGTTAACCAAAAAGAGGGTTATGTTGTAGCTGGATCAGGTGAATCAAAAGCGATGCAATGGAAGAAAAAAATTATATAGCAAAAAAAACTTTACTTTTATTATATTGATATGATATAGTTACTTTAAACCATTTTACTTTTAATAATATAGAGATTTAAATGAGCTGTAACTTCCGAGGAGGATAGCAATGTTAAATCTCCTCTGGGGTTGCAGTTTTTTAATTTTTGAAGTATTATTGTAAAGTGGTTGAAAATGAATATGTACATATAGGTACATTGTAGGAGGATTTTTTAAATGCAAAACGGTAAAGTAAAATGGTTTAACGCAGAAAAAGGTTTCGGTTTCATCGAGGTTGAAGGCGGAGAAGACGTATTCGTTCATTTCTCAGCTATCCAAGGCGACGGCTTCAAATCTTTAGAAGAAGGTCAAGAAGTTACTTTCGAAGTAGAACAAGGTAACCGTGGACCTCAAGCTACAAACGTTAACAAGAAGTAATTATGGAAAAAAGAAGGGCTTGCCCTTCTTTTTTTTGCATTTTTATTGAATAACCTCCTATGTACATATAATAATGAGATTAAATTTTCGTTTATTAGACGAAGTATTTCATGCATAAAGTGTATGAATGAATAAATAAATACTGAAAATAGAGTATGTGTGTGAAAAGGAATTTAGAAAGAGGTAAATAAATTGGAAAACGCTACACATTTTATTGTGTTCGATATAGAGAGAAATTTCAGGCCGTATAAATCAGAAGATCCGTCAGAGATAGTTGATATCGGAGCTGTAAAAATAGAAGCAAGTACAATGAAGGTAATTGGAGAATTTTCGGAGTTAGTAAAGCCGAGTGCACGACTCACTCGTCATACGACAAAATTAACGGGAATTACAAAGGAAGATTTAATTGGTGTGGAGAAATTTCCGCAAATTATAGAGAAATTTATTCAATTTATCGGAGAAGACTCTGTATTTGTTTCATGGGGAAGAGAAGATTATCGTTTTTTATCTCATGATTGTACGTTACACGGTGTAGAATGCCCATGTATGGAAAAAGAGAGCAAATTTGATTTGCAGAAGTTTGTTTTCCAAGCGTATGAAGAGTTATTTGAGCATACACCAAGTTTACAATTTGCAGTAGAACAGCTCGGTTTAACGTGGGAAGGGAAGCAGCACCGAGCTTTAGCGGATGCTGAGAATACAGCGAATATACTTCTTAAAGTATATAGCGAGAGAGACATTCATAAACGGTACAAAAGACATGGTGAGCTTGAACTTGTAGAGAACGGAAAACTAACAGAAAAAGCGAAAAAAAAGATGCGAAAATGGGTATTTAAAGAAATGAGAAAAAATACAGAGCGTCCTTTCGTTTGGAGTGCATTTGAAAATAGTGACACGTGGGAAAGTATAACGGAAAGATATTATATAAGTGAAGCTACAATAGCACTTCTGAAAAAGCATTTTCCTACGGCGGTGAGAAAAGCGGAAAGGCAGATTAGGTATTTGGCTGAGATGGAGGAGAATGTAGAGGTTAAATGACATTCTCCTCTATTTCTAGCTACATAAATTTAACGTCATTGTACTGATGGATGAATAAAGTATTCATATTAAATAGGAATTGATTTGTTGTGATTGGGCCATTATAATTGCTTTGAAAATTAAGGTGTGGTAAGAATTTTTAAATACATTCATAAAATTAGAGCCCATAGAAATGAAAAAGGATAGAGTTAAATGGAAGCAATCTTTAACATTGTAACAGTTTTAGTTTTTGGGATAATATTTACCACGCTATTAGCAGTAATTGCACTTCCTTTCATAGCAAAGAAGAAGAATTGGAAAAAGCTTAATATAACTTTAAAGCGTGGTGTATTAAAGATTAAAATCGAAGAGTAAATATGAGTTTTATACAAGGGAGGTGTGATAGTGATAGACTTGGATATTAAAGACGTCACCGTACAGATGGAATTAAACGGTGTCTTTTGGAATAAGGATGGGCTTGCTGAAATGACGGTGACTACAAAAGCTGAGCATTCTCTTATTCTTCGTCTAGTAGTTGACTTAGAAAGTAAAACTATTAGGGCGACGAGTGCCGAAATAGTGAATGGATTCTGCCCTCTGTGCAAACAGAAAAGGGACGAATGTAGTGAACTTAATGACTTGCAAAACAAAATGGATATTTTAGAAGAAGCCTATGATTGGGTAAGAGAGCATCCAGAATATCGTTTTCAATTATCTTTTTACGAGTACAATAAATTTGAGGTAGTGAAGTGAAATTTTCATTTTACCAACATACATAGTGACTACTCTAATCGAAATACGCTTGTACAACAAGGAAGGAATCTACTGGATTCTGCAACAATTGTTATCTTGGATTAAAAATAAACATATTTTGTTATAAAGCAGAAAAACCGATTCTACTAAGAATCGGTTTTTAATATAAACGTCAACTAAGTTCAAAATAAAAGAGCGCTTATTAACAGCGCTCAGTAAAAATAGATATATGGAAGGATTTATTCAATCCCGTTCGGATCATAAGAATACTGCTGCTTATTCTCAATCCGCTCAATTACGTCTTGCAATTCATCTGGCTTCAGAAACTCAATAGGAGAGAAGCCTTTTTCAAACGTAAGTGTATCAGCCTCAATCATTAATACGTATCGGTCATTTACCTTCGCGATATGTATTTGATCTCCGAAATCAGCAAGCAGGGCCTTCACAGAGATATGATCTGCTTTTAGCTTTAATTCCACTTCTGGGGCGTGCTCGACGATTTGAGCGGTAGCTTCCATTACTTCTTCGGTTGAAAATTGTTCCATAATTTCGCGTTTCGGACTGGCAGCCCATACTTCCATCGCTTGGTCGAATTGTTCGCGTTCTTCCGTACCTTCTTCAAATACATCTTCAATTTGGTCGTATACCATGTCCATTACTTGTGTTTTCATAATTTCAGGCATAGAGCGTTCATATTCGACGAATTTTAAGAAGTCTTCAAAGTAGCGGGCATGTGATGCTTGATGTATTTTTAGCTCACCCACTTCGACCATACCTTCTTCAGGCATGTACGGATATTGGATAGATTTCATGTTTTTTGTTGTGATGGCCATTTCAACGTTACGAATCAGTGTGGATTCATCTGAAATAGAAGCGACTTTCGGTTCGAAGTCACATTTCATAACGAAAACGAATGGATCATCAAAGTATTTGCGTAGTTTTGCTTGCGCAATTAAAAATACACCACCGCGTACAGCGCTTGTGTCCAGATATGTATAAACGAGAGGTTCACTCATATCTTTGAAGTTTTCTTTTGTTTCCGCAAAGCGAATGCGATTAAAGAGGTTGTAATGAGGGTTTGAATCAAGTTCGTGCCCTTCTTCTACAATGAAGCGACCAATCTTTGTCGGAGCTTGTTCTGTTTTCGCATGACGTTCTACTTTTCGCTTTGAAATTTTTAATAATTCACCATTCAAAAATTCTTTTAAGGAGCTATCTTCATACTCTTCAGCGTCTAACGTTTGAAAATGTTTGTAGCGTTTATCAACAGCTTCACCTTTTCCTTCTACTTGTACAACATAAAAGGAAAGATAATTTATTTCAAAATCCATATTTATCACCTTGTTTCATTTCATTAACTCTTATCAGTATAGAGATGGAAAAAACTTTCGTCAATTTATATAAAGGAAGGGGGAGCCCCTTCCTTTATATATTTTTTACTTTCGAAATTAAAATCCGTCTTCTAATGCTGAAAATGGAATGTTTAGTCTGTTTTCTATTGTACGTAAACGCTGGTTTAAGCGGTTTAATCTACGTGTATGACGCTCAACCGTGTTTTCTAATTGACGTACTCTTTGTTCAAGCTCATTTACTCGTCTTTCTAGTTGACGGTTTCCAGTACCAGGAAAAGAGATTGGAAGTTGGAATTGTCGATTTTGATCATATGGATTAACTTGTTCTGCTGGATCTATATATTGTTGGTATTGTGCTTGTAAATCATATTGAGGTTGATAACCATTTTGGTTATATGGATCGTATGGATTGTAGGGGTACATAAAAATATCCTCCATTTCTTTAAAATAGGTTAATTCACCATAATGTATGTGTAAAAGCGGAGTGTGGCACGGCAAATACCTATTTATGTTCACAAGGTGTTTCTTTATAAATAAGAATATGGAGTTTTACATTTGTATTTCTTTCGTTTTATGGTATATACTGGATAAAAAGGTGAGGTTACATAAAGGTTACAATTCTATCGAACTCCAACTTTTATGTAAATATGTATAGACATTTAGAAAAGAAAAGAGTAATTTATATAGAGTAAAAAATAGCTTGTAACATTTTATAAATATATTGTAAAATGATTGTAATAAAACATACATAAAAATGAAATAATACATAAAAGTAATATTGGGAAAAAGGGGAGAGTATATTGTTCCGTAAAGTAAAGGGTATATTAGTTGGGGTGTTATGTGTAGCTATAGTGAGTGGTTGTGGTGCAAAAGTAAGTGATGTTGCATTAGTAAGTGACATTGGTGGCCACACGGTAGAGGCTAAAGCAGAGGTGCAGGATTCTATTAGTTTAGTAGATGGTCGTACTGGTACGGAAGTGAAAAAGCTAGATTTATCGAGTCTAGGTTATTTTGAAGATGAAGCAAAATTTAAAAAATCGGTAACGAAGGTTGCTAGTGAGGTTGGGAAAAGCGTTGATAAAAAGATGGTTCCTTCACGCGTAGCACCTGATGGAAGTTGGCAAGAAGGAAAACCTGCTTATGAGTTAATGGAAAAAGAATTAGTAGATAAATTATTAAACGTTGGTATGTGGGATTCTTCATATCAATTACCTATTGTTGAGAAAAAGCCTATCGCAACATTAAGTGATGCGCAAGGAAGTGGTACGGTAATTGGTAGATATGAAACGAATTTAGGTGGCTCAGCAGGTGGCCGTATTGAGAATATTCGCTTGTCAGCAGCGAGCATAAATGGAGTTGTATTAGCAAAAGGAGACAGTTTCTCTTTCAATGCATTAATTGGTGATACAACGCCAGATAAAGGATATCAACTAGGAAAAGAAATTGTAGATGGTAAATTAGTAGATGGATACGGTGGTGGTGTTTGTCAAACATCATCAACATTATACAATGCAGCAGATCAAGCTGGTTTGAAAATGATAGAGAGAACGACACATTCTAAAACGGTAGGTTATGTTCCACAAGGAAGAGATGCTACAATTGCGTATCCATACTTAGACTTAGTGTTTGAAAACACGAATGATGCACCTGTGAAACTTTATATGGGCATTCAGGGTGGAAAGTTAGTTGCCGAAGTACATAAAATGAGATAAGAATAATTAATCTATAAAAAAGCCATTATTTCTATTAAGAATAGAAATAATGGCTTTTTCTGTGCGATTTATCCAGTGTAAATTATACACCTTAAGACTGGGTGAATGTGAGGGATAAGCTATTCGAAAAAGTGTTGAATTTAATTCTTAGTTTTCCTATTGACATTATATATAATTAACTGTATTCTTCATATTAACAACTAAATAAATGGAAATATTTATTAGTTTTCTTATCAAGAGAGATGGAGGGACTGGCCCGATGAAATCTCAGCAACAGGCTACAAAAGTACTGTGCTAATTCCAGCAAACGTATGAAGCGTTTGGAAGATGAGGGGAAATGGATTAACATTCAACTCTTCTTATATGTGTAAGAAGAGTTTTTTGTTTAGAGAGGGGGGATAAAGTGAAGTTTGATGTAACGTATTTTTTAGAAAGTTTTCCGCAATTATTTAAGTATGTATACATAACTTTAGGGATTACTGTAGTTTCAATGATTATTTCTTTTGTTATAGGGATTGGCTTGGCGATCATAACGAAAAACAAAACGAAATTTTTATATTCTATTGCAAGAGTATATATATCTTTCTTTAGAGGAACACCTTTATTAGTTCAATTGTTTGTGTTGTATTTCGGATTGCCGCAAATATTTCCAGCCTTTACAGTACTTACAGCGATGCAAGCGACTTTAATCGGTCTCAGTTTAAATAATGCAGCATATTTGTCAGAGATTATTCGGGGCTCATTAAATGCTGTGGAATCAGGACAAATGGATGCTTGTTTATCAGTTGGAATGACAAAGGCGCAAGCGATGCGACAGATTATCTTTCCACAAGCTATTCGTGTCGCAGTACCGTCACTTGGAAATAATTTTGTCGGATTGTTAAAAGAATCTTCGTTATCTTTTGCACTTGGGGTGGCTGAAATTTTAGCGCAGGCGAAGATGCTAGCGGCACAATCGTATCGTTATATGGAAAGTTACTTAGCGGTAGCGATTGTATATTGGATTATTACAATAGTAATTAGTTGGGGACAGAAAAAGTTAGAAAAGAAACTTGATGCACCGTATTTGTAATAAAAATGAGGTGATATGTGTGATTGAGATAAGTGATTTGTATAAATCTTACAAAAGTAATGAAGTATTAAAAGGAATCTCACTTACTGTAAATAAAGGAGAAGTGGTAGTCATTATTGGGCCTTCTGGTTCAGGTAAATCGACATTATTAAGATGTTTAAATTTATTAGAACAACCAGAGGATGGAAGTATTAGAATTGAAGATTTAGAGATTCATGCAAAGAAGCTTTATAAAAAAGAAATAATACAATTACGTCAAAAAACAGCTATGGTTTTTCAAAACTATAATTTATTTAAAAATAAAACAGCATTACAAAATATTACAACACCATTAACAGTTGTACAGAAAAAAAGTGAAGAAGAAGCGAAAAGAATAGCAAGAGAAATATTAAAACAAGTAGGTTTAGCTGAAAAAGAAGATTTCTACCCAACGATGTTATCAGGTGGGCAACAACAAAGGATTGGAATTGCAAGAGCGATGGCATTAAATCCAGCTATATTATTGTTTGATGAACCGACTTCAGCACTTGATCCAGAATTAGTGAATGAAGTATTACAAGTAATTAAAGATTTGGCAAGACAGCATATAACGATGGTTATTGTTACACATGAAATGAATTTCGCAAAAGAGGTAGCGGACCGCATTATATTTATGGCTGATGGCATTATTGTAGACCAGGGAACGCCGGAGGAGATTTTTAGGAACCCACAAAATGAACGTACGAAAAAATTTTTACGACAATTGAATGCTTCAGAAGAAGGCAATCATTTCGTTATTTAGGAGGAAGAATTATGAGGAAATCATCATTATTACTAACATTGGCATTAACAGTATCGGTTGGGCTTTTATCTGCTTGTGGTTCAGATACAGCGAGCAAAAAGACAGATGAAAAAGTAGTGAAAGTTGGGACGTCTGCAGGTCGTAGCCCATTTATTTTTAAAGAGGGTGAGAAAGTAAAAGGTTTTGATGCTGAAATTATTGAAGCTGCTGCTAAAAAGGCTGGATATAAAGTTGAATGGAATGTTTCTGATTTTGAAGGGTTATTTGGTCTATTAGATTCAGGTCGTATTGATACGATTGCAAATGAATTATCGGTTTCTCCGGAAAGAAAAAAGAAATATGATTTTTCAATTCCATATGTATATTCAGGATCTGTTTTCGCGGTGAAGAAAGATAATAATACAATTAAATCGTTAGAAGATCTAAAAGGAAAGACTGTAGGTGTTGGGCTTGGTACAGCTGGGGAACAAGAATTAAAAGCTTTAAATAAGAATAATGCTTTTACAATTAAAACGTTCTCAGAGGATCCAACAGCGGAATTAAATGAAGTAGGACTTGGCCGTGTAGATGCTTACTATAATGATAAAGTGCAAGTAGAAACAACAATTAAAAAAGCGGATTTAGATAATGTGAAAGTAGGATTTGGTCCACTTAAATGGGGAGAGATTGCATTTCCATTTGCCAAAAAGAGCGAAAAGTTAGAAGATATAAACAAGTCGTTGAAAGAATTAGAACAAGATGGGACATTAAGCGAAATATCAAAAAAATGGCTGAAAGTTGATGCTACAAAAAAACAAAATTAAAATATGTTCGTTGAATGTGGCTATTGTCCATCAACTTATATAAAAATAAAAGGGAACTGGAGAGGAAGTTATTCATGGTACAAATTCATCCGAAAACACGTATTGGTCATGTTGAATTTAAAGTGCAAGATTTAGAGCGCCAAATTGCATTTTATGAGAATGTAGTGGGCTTAGAAGTAATTAAGCAAGAGGAGAATAAAGCATATTTATCAGGAAAAGGTGGAAAGAACACGTTACTTGTTCTTGAAAAATTAGAGGACGAGGTACTGCAAGAACCGCGTACGACTGGTATATATCATGTAGCCTTTTTAGTTCCGACTCGTGAGGCTTTTGCTTCGGCATTATTTGGTGTGATTCGTAATAAGAATGTAATTGATAGTCCGGCTGAGCAAGAAGGACGTTATACATATTCAAATGAAATTTTACCGATTTCAAGGTTTAATAGTGCAAGTGATCATACGTATAGCGAAGCATTTTATTTACAAGATTTAGAGGGAAATGGTATAGAAATTTATGCAGACCGCCCACGTGATCAATGGGGAGAAGGACCAGGAGGAAGTACGCCGCTAGATTTAAAAGAACTGGCAACGCTCGTTGATTATGAGGTTGATGGATTACCTGCTAATACTGTCGTTGGGCACGTACATTTACGAATAGCAGATGTAGAGAAGTCACACGAGTTTTATGTAGAGACAGTAGGATTTGAAGTACAACAGCGTGAAGATGACTGCTTATTCATTTCTGCAGGAGGATATCATCACCATATCGGTGCAAATACGTGGAACGGAGTAAATAATCCGCACCCACCAGCTCATGCAACTGGACTTAAAGTGTATACAATTGTATTACCACATAAAGAAGCGTTAGATGAAGTGAAAGAAAGATTAATAGAAAAACAACATAAAGTAAACGAAAGTACAAACGGATTTACAGTAGTAGATCCTAGTGGTATTACAGTGCAGTTTGAAATAGAGAAAGCATAAAAGAAGTCGGAAGGTGTATAATCACTTTCCGACTTCTTTTTGATACGTAATCCAAGTAGCACAAGGATTGAAAGGAAAAGATTTTAATATCTCCATTGCGTATATACTCGTTGAATCGAATTCAGCTTGAATGAAAGAATAACCGTGTTTACTTGCATACATAGCTTGTTTGAAAACGAGAAGTTTCAGTAAGGATAAATTTTCTGTAGTGTGAGTCCCTCACCATCCTAGTTCTACCGTATTATCCTTTTCTGATGTATGGAGGAAAGAGTACGCAATAATTTTATTCTCTTCATCTATCATTACAAAGCTCCCATCTAGTAACACATCATCAGTTAAGATCTGTTCTTTCCAAGTTTCGAGCGGGTATGAGGCAACGGGATTTGCTAAGTGAGTATCCTCATAATTCGTTTTTACTAAGTGAGCTAGCTTTTCAAAGGAGCTATTATTGGATAGGATGATTGATAAGCTTTGTACATCATAATTTGAATGAAGCTTTGTATCGATAGCTATGATTTTGCGTACTTCTAATATCGGCATATATGTTCTTCGGATTTCCATAAAATTATGTTCTTCACAATAGGCTTTTAAATGAGCCGATGTTCCTCATATAGAGGTTTGTATCGATAGCTATGATTTTGCGTACTTCTAATATCGGCATATATGTTCTTCGGATTTCCATAAAATTATGTTCTTCACAATAGGCTTTTAAATGAGCCGATGTTCCTCATATAGAGGTTTGTAATGGTAGTTTGAAGTTTTCTCGTTTTTGAATCTCGTTTAATAAAAATTGTTCAATGTGTACCTCTGAATAGAACGGATTTGTATACATTCGAAAGTATGTGCAGTATGGATGGAAGTTACTGTTCCACGTGAAAAAGACGCCTACTACATCTTTTTTATAGTAGGCAATATACACACATTTTGTTTTATTATCTCGTAATAAGTTAAATAGATAAGAGTCTTCATTGTATAAATCAATAAGTTGTTTTACTTTTAGCTCATTACTTCTACTATATTTCTCTATAACAAGATTATTTTCATCGGATGACTTCTTCATAGCTCAATCCAAAATCTTCTTACTACATTTCCATCTTCCTCAATGAAATCATCATCACGAAGCCCGCCGTTATGTAAAATTGTTTTTTCTGAAGCTGTATTCACTTCGTCGCAAACGACAAGTGCTTTCGTAATGTTTAATTCCTTCGTTTTTTCTAGCGATAATTTTAATAACTTCGTAGCATAACCTTTTCTTCTTTCAGAAGGGCGAATGCCATAACCGATATGACCTCCAGCGTTAAATAAATGCTCGGTTAAACTATGACGTATATTAACAGCTCCTACAATTTTATTTTCATCTGTAACGAGCCAATACGTAGAGTCTGGTACCCAAGATTCAGGGAGGTTTATTCCGTTATGAGCATCGTGAAGTTCTTGAATCATTGCCGTGAAATTAGAGGGATCTTTTGAGATAACCCACGGAATCATTGTTTCACCGCTATCTTTCCATTCGTTATAAAAATCTAAGTATTCTTCTTGTAAATCGATAGTAGGTGTAAGTAAAGAGACGTTCATTGTTAGTAAGCTCCTTTATTTATTTAGTATGTATAAAAAAATACGGTGTAAAATGTAAGCGTTTTCTAAACTTTCTCAACCTCATTTCATGTAATCTATCTTTGTTTTTTAAGGAAATTAGAAGTTATTTATTTCATGTTAATATTTAAAATATTAACATGAAATGGTCGGGGTATTAAGTGTATTTTAGCAAAATTCCTTCATATCGATAAAAGGATGTGAGTGATAATTTTTGTTTTATCTATCTATAATGAATGAAAGGGGGAAGGGCTCGTGAGTGTAAATTTTGATTTGATTATACGAATCGGTGTTGCAGGTTTGTTAGGAGCAATAATCGGTATTGAAAGGGAAATTCGATCAAAAGAAGCGGGATTAAAAACACATTTCCTAGTAGCGGTAGGGAATGCTTTAACGAATTTTCCGAAAGAATTCTCCTTCCTCAAGCGTGTGAAGGGCATAGCCCAACGATAGGTGGGAGATGAATTTCGGTTTGGCGCAGCCAAAAGGCTTTGCCTTTTATTTTCACCTCCAATATAATCAATCTTATAAAGGGTAAAGGTTGGTATATCAATGAAGTTAGATAGCAATAATCATTCATTGTTCTTATTGTATTATCACCTTGTATTGGTCGTGAAATACAGAAGAAATGTATTTGATGATGATATATCGGACTATGCAAAAGATATGTTTGTCCAACTATCTGAAAACTATAATATTACATTAATCGAATAGAACCATGATGTAGACCATGTGCACATCTTATTCAAGGCACATCCGAATACAGAACTGACAAAGTTCATTAATGCTTATAAAAATTCAAGTTCTCGACTCATCAAGAGAGACTTTCCCCATGTGAGAAAGAAACTTTGGAAAGAAATGTTTTGGTCAAGAAGCTTTTGCTTGATTACTATGGGTGGTTCACCGATAGATGTAGTAAAGAAATATATTGAAAATCAAGGGGAAAGTGAGGTGTAGGGAATGTTAAAATCATACAAATATCGTATCTATCCAAATAAAGAACAACAAATGTTTTTCTCAAAAACATTTGGATGTGTTCGATTTGTATACAACAAGATGCTTGCAGATAGAATCAAATCTTATCAAGAATCACAGGATAAACTTGATAAATCTGTTACATATCCTACGCCTGCACAATATAAGGCTGAATTTCCATTCCTAAAGGAAGTTGATAGTCTTGCGTTGGCGAATGCTCAAATGAATTTGAATAAAGCATACGCTAACTTTTTCCGGGATAAATCTATTGGATTCCCGAAATTCAAAAGTAAGAAAGATAACCATCGTAGTTATACAACAAATAACCAAAAAGGCACGGTTTACATTGAGAGTGGTTATATCAAGCTGCCCAAACTAAAGACCTTGGTAAGGATTAAACAGCACAGACAATTCTTTGGATTAATTAAGTCTACTACAGTGTCTCAAACACCTACTGGTAAATACTTTGTATCGATTTTAGTAGAAGAAAATGTGCAAATGTTTCCTAAAGTTGATGCAAAAGTTGGTATTGATGTTGGGCTAAAAGACTTTGCAATATTGTCTAATGGCAAGAAATATGAGAACCCTAAATGGTTGAGAAAAGCCGAAAGAAGATTAGCTCTTCTGCAGCGCTCTTTGTCGCGCAAAAAGAAAGGTTCAAACAATAGAAACAAGGCCAGGTTACAAGTTGCAAGACTTCATGAGAAGATTGCGAATCAACGCAATGATTTTCTTCACAAGATAAGCAATGAAATCACAAACGAAAACCAAGTAATTGTGATTGAGGACTTGAAAGTGAAGAACATGCAAAAGAATTACAAATTAGCAAAAGCAATCAGTGAAGTATCTTGGGCAAAATTCAGAGAGCACCTTGACTATAAAGCAATATGGAAAGGTCGCGATTTGATAGTCGCACCTAAGAATTATGCGAGTAGCCAATTGTGTTCTTGCTGTGGTTATAAAAATAAGGAAGTCAAGAATCTAAGCCTTAGAGAGTGGACTTGTCCTGAATGCAATAGCCATCATGATAGAGATGTAAACGCAAGTATAAACTTACTAAAATTAGCCACGTAATTGGTATTTTCTTTAGGGGTAGGTACTACCCTTATAGCTTGGTAAATATAGATAGCTAATAAAAGTATCTACTTCCCAAGAAGCTCCCACTTCAAATAGTCCGTAGGGACGTTAAGTGGTGAGTAGTTCACGGTGCAATTTTTATTTCCGCAAAATATAACGGTGCAAATATGTATAAATAAGCGTGAGGCGGTACAACAAATATTAGAAACACTACAAGTGAAAGGCATTCCAATACTTTCATATGAAGTAGAAGCTTTACAGCAAGAAGCAGAAATAGTTTATAAGGTAGGGATGCAGCTGAAAAATATATCGTCAGAAGAAAAGAATGAGTTTATTCAGCATATGCAAACATTACCGGAAGTTACGTTTATAAAGTTAAAATCATAGCATTGAAAACGAAGATAGATGTAGCAGGAATTTCGCTATTATCTATCTTTTTTTTGATATGAATTGCACGAAAAGTCAAGTGTTAATTTTGCACGACATGGATACATATGTGAACGTTCCCTTATTCTTTCTCAATACAGAATAAAAAGTAAGAATAGTAAAATAATGGTGCGGGACACTAAAAAATGTAAGGTAGGGGAGAGCATGAAAGGCTATTCAAAAAAAGTGTTAGTAGGGGTAAGTTTTGCTAGTTTAATGTTAGGAAGTTTTCAAGGGAGCACATTGGCAGAAAGTAAAAAGGGAGAGCAAGTTTCTTATCGGAATGTGCTCAAAATGGAGCCAATTGGTGTACAACTGCCAGTGCAAGAATTAGCTCATTCATCAAAAGTGCTTGAAAATAAGTCTTTTGAGAAAAGGCTACAATTTGCTGATTTGTCGCAAAGACCACCTGAAGTAAAAAAAGAAAGTAAGCAATTAGCTGCAGCGAAAACTTATACAATTGCTGAACTAAATCAATTAAGCAATCAGCAGTTAGTAGATTTACTTGTAACAATTGATTGGGAGCAAATTACGGGTCTATTTCAATTTAATAAGGATAGCCTTGCATTCTATCAAAATGATAGTAGGATGCAGGCAATTATTGATAAATTGAAGCAGCAAGGACAAGCTTATACGAAAGATGACTCCAAAGGGATTGAGACTTTAGTAGAGGTATTGCGTTCAGGATTTTATTTAGGATTTTATCATACAGAATTAAGTAAACTAAATGAGCGGAGCTATCATGATAAATGCTTACCTGCATTAAAAACGATTGCGAATAACCCAAATTTCAAACTCGGTACGTTAGAACAAAATAGAGTTGTATCATCATACGGAAAATTAATAGGAAATGCTTCGAGTGATGTGGAAACGATAACATCAGCTGCAAAGATTTTCAAACAATATAACGATAATTTTTCTACATTGGTAGACAATCTTTCAGCTGGAAATGCGATTTACGATATTATGCAAGGTGTTGATTACGACATTCAATCGTATTTGTACGATACGAGAAAAGCACCGAAAGATACAGTATGGTACCAAAAAATTGATAGCTATATTAATGAATTAAGTCGTTTTGCTTTAATCGGAACGGTGACAGAGAAGAATGGTTGGTTAATTAATAATGGTATTTATTATACAGGTAGACTTGGTACGTTCCATAGTACAGGAACGAAAGGATTGCAAGTTGTAACAGACGCGATGAAAATATATCCGTATTTAGGAGAGCAATATTTCGTAGCCGCTGAGCAAATTGCGACGAATTATGGCGGGAAAGATGCAAATGGAAATGTTGTGAATTTAGATCAAATACGAGAAGACGGGAAGAAAAAGTATTTGCCGAAAACGTATACGTTTGATGATGGGGCAATTGTTTTAAAGGCTGGAGATAAAGTGACAGAAGAAAAAGTAAAACGTCTATATTGGGCGGCAAAAGAAGTAAAGGCACAATTCCATCGTACAGTTGAAAGTGATAAACCTTTAGAAAAAGGAAATCCTGATGATGTATTAACGATGGTTATTTATAATAGTCCAGCTGAATATCAATTTAATCGTCAATTGTACGGATATGAAACGAATAACGGTGGCCTTTATATAGAAGGAACAGGTACGTTCTTTACTTATGAACGTACGCCAGAAGAAAGTATTTATAGTTTAGAAGAATTGTTCCGACATGAGTTTACTCATTACTTACAAGGTAGATATGAAGTACCAGGGCTTTGGGGGCAAGGTAAGATGTATGAGAATGAGAGATTATCTTGGTTTGAAGAAGGGAATGCGGAGTTTTTTGCGGGGGCAACGAGAACGGATAATGTTGTACCGAGAAAGAGCATTATAGGAGGAATATCTTCAAATCCAGCAGAACGTTATACGGCAGAGCGAACGTTAAATGCAAAGTATGGAGCGTGGGATTTCTATAATTATTCATTCGCTTTACAATCGTATATGTACAATAAGAGATATGATATGTTTGACAAAGTTCATGATCTTATTAGAAAAAATGATGTAACAGCATATGATGCATACCGCTCTGCATTAAGTAAAGATGCGAATTTAAATAAAGAGTATCAAGACTATATGCAAATGTTAGTCGATAACCGAGAGAAATATAATGTTCCATTAGTATCAGATGATTATTTAGTAACTCACGCACCAAAACCAGTTTCAGATATTGCGGCAGAAATTACAGCAGAAGCAAAATTAAATAATGTATCAGTTAAGAAAAATAAAGCACAGTTCTTTAATACATTTACACTGCAAGGAACGTATACAGGTACTACTGCAAAAGGGGAATATGAAGACTGGAAAACAATTACACAAAACGTAAATGATACGTTAAAACGTTTAAGTGCAAAAGAATGGACAGGCTATAAAACAGTAACAGCTTACTTTGTAAATTATCGTGTGAATGCATCAGGACAATTTGAATATGATGTTGTATTCCATGGTATGAATACAGAAGAAGGTGCTGTGAATAAAGCACCAGTTGCGGTTATAAATGGTCCATATAACGGAATTTTAAATGAAACAATTTCGTTTAAAAGCGATGGATCAAAAGATGAAGATGGAAAAATTGTTGCTTATAAATGGGAGTTTGGTGATGGTACTGTAAGTAATGAACAAAATCCAACTCACGTGTATACAAAAGAAGGAACGTACACGGCAAAATTGACAGTAACAGACGACAAAGGATTAACGAATACTGTTACAACGAATGTAACGGTCCAAAAGAAAGAAGATAACAGTGTAGAAAAAGAGCCAAATAATTCATTCCAAACAGCAAATAAACTGCAATTAAATCAAGTTTTACGTGCTAGTTTAGGAAATGGTGATACGAGTGATTACTTTGAAATAAATGTGGAAACTGCGAAAAACCTACAAATTAATGTAACGAAGGAAAATAATATCGGAGTAAACTGGGTTCTTTATTCAGAAGCGGATTTAAATAATTATGTTACGTATGCCCAGAAAGAAGGGAATAAGTTAGTAGGAAGTTACTACACATATCCAGGAAAATATTATTTACATGTGTATCAGTATGGCGGGGGAACAGGGAATTATACGGTAGAAGTGAAATAGCAAAAGAGAAATTGTCTTTCAATGAATGGAAATTAATTTAAGTCTATATCAAGTAATACAGGTTACAATATCAGTTATGAAGATAAAAATTGGTATCTTTATGAATGTTAAAAATTTAATATTTAAAATAAAAAAATAACTATAGGTAATGTATCTAATGATATTAAGAAATCAAGTATCAAGAGATCTTATCTTGAAGTTAAGTAGACCTAATCAGTAAATGAGATACAATCGATGAATTATGATTTCATAGAGATGTGAGCAAAGTAATAAAATTTAAGTATATTTGATTTAATTAAAGGACTAGGGTATATCCGTAAAAACAGATATACTCTGGTCCTTATTACGTTTAATTTATTCACGAAATCAAGATGATTAATGAGTTAAGTAGTGGCATTTTTGAAATTTATTTTATAAGTCAAATAGAAAAAATTAATTATTTAAATAATTACGTCGTATTAGCAAGGGATACTAATGGAAAATCGTGTACCTTGGCCTAATTTACTCTCTATTTCTATATCACCGTTTAATTCTTTAATAATACTATAAGCAATCATAGTACCAAGCCCAGTTCCTTTTTCTGTTGTTGAATAGAATGGTAAAGCAATCCGCTTTATTTGTTGAGAGGACATTCCAACCCCTGAATCAATAATATCGATTATAATATTACCTTTAATTTTCTGTATATTTATTTGTAATACTCCACCATTTATCATGGCCTCAATTCCGTTTTGTATGATGTTGTTTAGACAGATCCTGAATTTTTCGGGGTCTCCATTTATATAAAAGGAATTTGTACTATTTTGTATTATTTCAACTTTGTATGATAGAGCGAGTGGTGAAATAGTGTCTTTCACTTGATTTAAAATATGATTAATATCTATTTTCTCTTTTAGGGTGTTCTGTGGTTTTGTTAAAGATAAATAGTTATTAATAGTAGATTGTATATGTTGCATTTCAATTAACATGATTTCTAAGTACTGATTCTGAGGTAGCTTAGAGGCATGTTTTTCATTTAACAATTGAGTGAATCCATGTACTGTGGTTAGTGGATTGTGGATTTCGTGTGCAATGGACGCGGCTAGTTCGCTAGCTATATAAAATTTTTCAGCCCGTTGCAGCTTTTCTTTCATTTTATATTTCTCAATCATTCCCTCTATTAAATACACTGATAATAATACTGTAAATATATTAATGATTATATAATTTAATAAAAATTCTATGAGAGTAGAGTCAATTTTACCACCTGTATTTATTTGAGTTACAATACCGCAGATAGAAAGTGAAGTTGTACATACTAAAATAAGAAGCAAGCTTAATAATATCTTTTTTTCTTTAACATACATTGGTAATAAGTAACGAAAGAGCATTGTTATAACAGAAATAATAGTAAAGATAATAAATGATGGAAGAACTCCATTTCCGCCTAAGAAAAATCGATAAGAAAGATATAAAATTCCTATAAAAACAATGTTTTTTGTATTTCCATATAGAAAGACTAATATGATAGGAATAAAACGTAAATCATAAATAAATCCAGCATGTAAATGAAAAGGAAAAGTCATGCAAAAAATAATAGCAATGGAGGAAAGGATAGAAATCAATATATTATTACATGTTTTTTTTTCTTTAAATTCTAGCCAAAATATGTGGTAGCTAAGGATACAAATTATTATTATAAAGGTATTTAATAAAAGAGTAGATATTCCCATAGGTTTGCATCTCCGATAGTTTGTATATTGGATTATGTATGAGTTAAACTTAGATGTTTAGTTATCAGTAGACTTTCTATCTAAAAAAGGAAGAGCGCTTGAAAAAGTACTATAATATTACTTTTATCCCGCATTAACGGGCAGTAAGACCCCCACCTCAAAATTCAGCGGAAGCAAAGAAGTTAGGTAGGTGATCAACTGCCCGTAAAAGCCCGATTGGTTCAACTAATAATCAGTGGGGGATGAACAAAACCCCACTGATTAAAGTTTCACTTTATTAGAATTGATAAGGAAGTTAGGAAAAATAATAGATAAAAAAATCTACTTAGATATTTATACATATGAAACTAGAAATTGACTTTTGTATAAGGAAAACTAGGATTGAGTTACTAATAAAATAATAGGATTTTAAGTATGAATATTCTATGAAAAAATATATTTTGTGGATTCTATTTGTAGCCTTCGTTATATTAACATGGAATATACCAAATTATAAAGTGTAAATTTCAAAATTTTTTATTAGTATATTTTATCTAAAATGGAAACGCTATTTATTTGAGTGCTTGGTACTTAATTGTATGAATTCTCGTTAAAAAGATTTTGAAATTTACATGTTTTTTATGAATCATAATACTGTAGCTTTATCAATGTGAGTTTTTCAGTAACTATTAAGGTGTAAAGTTAAAATATATAGGTTTAAAGATATGAATTATTACATAAAAACGCACCTGAAAAAGAATGTATGATGGTAATAGATTACAAACATCAAGGGGGAACTTAAAATGAAGTTAAATAAACTAGTGCTTAGTTGTGGAGTAATTTCAGCATTAACACTTGGTGTGTTAGGAAATAATACTTATGCTGAAGAAATACACAAAACGAATGATACAATTCATATAGTCGAACATGTTCCTGTAGACTTATTATTAACTCAAACAATGGATTATAGTGGAGAGGCTGTAACTTCTTTTGTATATAATGGGAGTGAAAATTTAAGCTTCTTTATGAAAAATAATGGCCAAAATACAATGGGATATAGTGTGAAAGGTCCAAATATGGAGCTAATTGTTGGTGGTTATATAAAACCTGGAGAACAAAAAATTAATGTTACAAATGTACGGAATGCTTTATCTCCATTACCAATTGGAACATATAAAATTTACGTTTCAAATGATGATGGTTCTAAGGGACAATTCCAAGTTGCAGTAAGATCTATGAATTAAATTTAAAACGCTTTGTTTTAAGTTGATTTAATCTTTCCTTATTGGAAAGAAACTAAATTGAATTGAATTGAGAATTACCGATCAAAATGAAAACGAGCACCTTATCTAATTTGAGAGGATGTTCGTTTTTTGCTATTAAACAAAAAACAATTACTTCCAACCGCTTATTAATACATTTTCATATTTCCATCGCTAATCTACTAGTTTGTGTCAACGAGAGAATGTCTACTATAAAATAATTTTTTAAAAACAAAATATAATTTGGCTAAAAATTAGAGGGCATCAATTCATTGGAACAGTAAAAACTGTTCATAGGATTGGTGTCTTTTTTGTTTAAGAACGAGAATATATTTTCTCAACAGGACAAATGGTAAATATCTATAAGTACTACTTATGAGGATAATTGGAAAATAGAAATTAATAATAAAGGGGAATGCGAAATGACAATATTAATATCTAATAGAGATCTAGCTAACATCCGAGAGGAAGATGTAGATGTATTAAAGGTAATGGCACATCCCGTTCGATTAAAAATTGTAAATGAATTAATGCACCATAAACTGTGTAATGTTACACAGTTGACAGAAATATTAGGACTCCCGCAATCTACTGTTTCACAGCATCTATCAAAATTAAAGGGAACCGTGCTCCGTGCAGAAAGACGAGGGTTAGAGATGCATTATTATATCGATAATGTTAAGGCTCGTCAGATTGTAGGAGTTCTAGGTTTGTAGCTAAAAAGAGTACTTTTCAAAAGTGCTCTTTTTAAGATGTGCATTAGGACTTGAAGGAGGCACCAATGCTAGTTTAGAGGGAGTGTGCTTTGAATCAATCTTTGCTTAAAATACGAGATAATTGTTTACATCGTTTAATAATTACTTAATATATTATTAAGTTTGTTACCTTACAAAAATGTAAGATTGTTTTAATTGACACTCATATATATAAGTAACTATACTAGTTACACAATGTTGGTGAATATATGTAATAGTCTCAATCTATAAGTGTATGCCGAAGGGTTCTTTTCGGAATGATAATTCTATACTAGATTCTTTATCTTATAATAGTGATGACGCCAACTTAATCTATACTTTATTCGAATTCATATTATTTAAAGATTAACTATATTTTACATAATTTACCGACTTGTAATAATTTTTTAGAGGTGCTAAATTTTCAAGAACAAATTAATTGCTACAGGAATTCTTGCTGGAAGTTTACTATCTTATTCTACTAGTATTTTTGCAGATACTCACAAATTTCCAGATGTTCCTGCATGGGCTGACAAATCCGTTAATTATTTAGTTGATAAACAAGTATTGAGTGGTTATCCAGATGGAACTTTTGGTTCAAGTGATACACTAGATAGAGCTTCTGCAGCAACCATTATGACAAGGGCTCTTGGTATACACATTGATTTAAATGCAAAACCATCTTTTAAAGATTCACAAAACCACTGGGGAACCCCTTATATCGCCGCAGCTGAAAAGGCAGGAATAATTAAAGGTGAAGGAAATGGAATATTTAATCCTTCTGGAAAAGTTACTCGTGCTGCTATGGCTACTATGCTAGTGAATGCATATAAACTACAAAATAAAAACACTAGCAATGGACAAAGTAAATTTGAAGATTTAAAGGGACATTGGGGTGAAAAGTTCGCAAATACTTTAATTGATTTAAAAATTTCAGTTGGTACAGATAATGGTTGGCAACCAAATAGGTTCATAACACGTGCTGAAGCTGCACAACTAACCGCAAAAACAGATATGCTTCAATATAGTCAAAGTAATCCTTTAGAAAATAAGACAATAATTATTGATCCCGGACATGGTGGCGCAGATCCTGGAAAAGACACAAAGGGATTACCTGAAAGTAAGATTGTACTTGACACTTCTTTACGTCTACAACAATTGCTTGAAAAACATACACCATTTACAGTTTTACTAACTCGTGAATCTGATACTAGACCTGGACATGATCAAAAAAGCTCTTTACAGGAACGTGTTAAATTTGCTAAACAAAATCAGGGGGATATCTTTATAAGTGTTCATGCAAATGCTTATAATGGTAATGCAAAAGGGACAGAAACATACTACTATAAATCTTCTAAATCTGAAAAAACAAATCCTCATGTGGAAGAAAGTCGTGTTTTAGCTGAAAAAATTCAAACCCGATTAGTAGACGCTCTTCAAACACGTGATAGAGGCGTTAAACATGGAGATCTTCATGTTATAAGAGAAAATGAAATGCCAGCTGTGTTAACGGAACTTGCTTTTATAGATAATGGTATTGATTACAGTAAGTTATCTACAGAAAACGGAAGGCAGGTTGCAGCAGAAGCCATTTATGAGGGGATTTTAGATTATTATGAATGGAAAGGGAATAATGTATCTGAATATAGGTTGCAATAAGTAAATGAAAATATAGTAATTCTCGAAATAAAGAATTCTATAATTTTTTTGCATTTTTTTAAACAACAATTTTAAATGTTTATTTAAAATTGTTGTTTAAATCGTTATTATGTGTTTTAATAATATTGATAATAGTTATCAGTAAAAAAAGAGATGGAAATTAGAAAAACAAGTGTTGATAGTTATTGTCATAAAGATTAATAAATTTCTACATTGTAAAGTTATGAACCTATCTCTAGTATTGAGAGCTAAAAGTAATATGTTTATACCTTTTAAATGTTTAAGAAGGAGTGGATGTCTGTATGAAAAAAGCAAAAGGAATAGCTAAAAGTATTGCGGTAGCGTCCGTTATTATGTCTGGATCACTTGGTGCACAAGCAACATCTGCATTTGCAGATTCTAAAGGAACTGTAGAAAATCTTCAAAATGGTGGAAAAGTCTATAATAGTTTTAAAACTACTTATGACATGAAGCAGGATATCAAAAATTCAATAAAGGTTTCTTTTATTGAGGATCCTTATGCAGATAAAAAAATCGCAATTGTTACAACAGATGGTAGTAATATAGATGCTAAATATACAATTAATGGCGGATTCTATAACGCAGGTTTAAAATGGCCAGCGGCTTATCATACTGAAGCAGAAATAACAAGTGGTGATAGCGCTCAATTCCATAAAGCTGCCCCAGTTAATACAATGACTTCAGCAAAGGTTACTTCTGAAGTAGGGTATACACTTGGCGGAAGTGTTAAAGTTGGGGTAAATGATAAAGGACCAAATGCTGATGCAAGTATTACAGGTAGCTTTGCTTGGAAAGAAAGTGTATCTTATGATCAAGTAGACTATAAAACGGTATTAGAGACTCACACAGATAAAAAATTAAATTGGAAAGTAGGATTCCAATCATTTAATTACCCGGAGTGGGGAATTTATAATCGTGATTCATTTAATACTTTCTACGGTAATCAACTATTTATGAAATCACGTAGTTATAATGAAGGAACGAATAATTTTGTTTCAAAAGATACAGTACCAGCTTTAACAGGATATGGTTTTTCTCCTAATGTAGTAGCAGTTATTACTGCAGATAAAACAGAATCTACATCTGATTTAAAAATAACAAATCGTAGAATATCAGATCAGTACAATATCGAATGGGTAAGTTCGAAATGGTGGGGAACAAATAATAAAGATACATATAATGAGTTCTTTACAAACAACTATAAGTTAGACTGGAAAAACCATCAAGTTACTCTTGATAACCAAAAAGCCCTTGAAGAACAAATGAGTAGTATCAACAATGTGAATAACCAACTTAAAAAAGGCAAAGGGAAATTATCTTTTTCAATGAATGGAAATCAGCTCAAAGCGACATCTAGCAATGCTGGTTATGGTATTAGTTACGAGGATAAAAATTGGGGTATCTTTGTGAATGGTGAAAAGATCTATACGTTTAATGAAAAAACAACTGTAGGTAATATTTCGAATGACATTAACAAATTAAACATCAAAGGATCTTATATTGAGATTAAACAAATCTAATCAGTAAATGAATTGCAAATGAAAGGGCCAGAGTTTATCTGTAAAGATAGATAAACTCTGGCCCTTATTATTTTTTTCATTCTTATACGCAATTAGAAAAGAACGTGAGGTATTTGAAAGCTATTCATGCCACGCAGGGAGATATTGTTTTAAGTAGGGTGTTTATTTTTATTTCATTTTTAAATGAATTCTTTGTATGATGACATAGGGTAGGCGATGTTCAGGAGATGTTTCTTTTTGAGGAGTATGTTGTGTGGCGAATAGTTTAAAGTAAGCAAGTCTTCATCGGTTGTTAAGTTATTACTTTAAATATATAATTAAACTTCATTAAAAAGATACTCTATTCAAAGTCCTTAGTGGATTTTTGAAGTGAAATATATATTATTTGAGGTGTGTGAAATGGGGAAATCTCGAGAGCAGACGATGGAAAATATTTTGAAGGCTGCTAAGAAAAAATTTGGAGAGCGTGGTTATGAAGGTACAAGCATACAAGAAATTGCAAAAGAAGCGAAAGTGAATGTTGCTATGGCTTCTTACTATTTTAATGGGAAAGAAAACCTATATTATGAGGTGTTTAAGAAATATGGTCTTGCTAATGAGTTACCTAATTTTCTTGAGAAGAATCAATTTAATCCTATTAATGCTCTAAGAGAATATTTAACAGTCTTTATTACACATATAAAAGAAAATCCTGAAATTGGCACATTGGCATATGAGGAGATTATTAAGGAAAGTGCAAGATTAGAAAAGATTAAACCGTATTTTGTAGGTAGTTTTGAACAGTTAAAAGAAATATTGCAGGATGGGGAGAAACAAGGAGTATTTCATTTCTTCTCTATAAATCATACGATACATTGGATCACTTCTATTGTTTTATTTCCAAAGTTTAAAAAGTTCATTGATTCTTTAGGACCAAATGAATCGAATGATACAAATTATGAATGGATGCCAGAAGATTTGGTGAGCAGAATTATTTCTGCTTTAACAGATAAGCCTAATATGTAAATTACTCATTGTTTATGAATCCTAATTTTCCTGTTAAAAAGCCTAATTTCTCAATGGATTGTAGAGAAATTAGGCTTTTTTGGACACTTCATTCAAATACTTTATAGACTAATGGCTTGATTTATTAATGATTCGAGTGGAGTTACATAGATATAGTTTTCGTTGCAACGGTTTGTTGAAATGCCTTATCATGCTCAACAATAATCATTGTGGGATTAAATTGTTGAATCAGCTCTTCAATTTGCATACGTGAATAAATATCTATAAAGTTTAATGGTTCATCCCATATATACATATGGGCTTTTTCACATAAACTTTTAGCGATAAGCAGTTTTTTCTTTTGTCCACCAGAATAATGAAATATATCTTTCTCAAATTGAATTCGGTCAAAATCCATCTTTCGTAGGATGGATTTAAATAATGTCTCATCAATCTTGTGCTCTTCAATAAAATTTGAAAGCGATCCTTTCAAATGAGAAGTATCTTGTTGGACATAGGAGATGGTGAGTCCTGTACCTAAAGTAACTGAACCTGTATGCTGTATCGGATACCCTAGAATTAGTTTTAGGATACTGCTTTTCCCGCTCCCATTTTTGCCATCAAGCACAATTCGGTCACCTTGTTCAACTACGAAGTTAATTGGCTCATTCACGACTTGTTCATCGTACGTAACAGACACGTCAGCCAAAGTAACTAATTCATTTGACTTGAACTTTAATGCTTCTAATTTTAATGACTCAGTTTTCTCCACATTTTTTAGTAATTTTGACTTTTCTTCAATAGCTTTTTGTTGCCTTGATTCTAGGTTTTTTGCCCTTTTCATCATCTTGGCTGCTTTATGTCCTACAAATCCCTTATCCAACTTAGAACCTGAATTCCTTGTTCCATTTTTTGAAGCTTCTACATCATGAGACCAACTTGCTGAACGCTTGGAAGACTGTTTTAATCTTCCTATGTCTTTTTGTAGACGATCATTTGTAGCCTCTTCGTGCTCTTGCTGTCTATCGAAATTTAATTTCCAAGAAGAATAGTTCCCGCTTTGAACTTCAATATTTGCTCTATTTATAGATAAGATATGGTCAACGCATCCATCTAAAAAGACTCTGTCATGTGAAATTAAAATAAACCCTTTTTTCTTCCTTAGATAATCAGAGACTATTTTTCGTGCATCCGTGTCTAGGTGGTTTGTTGGTTCGTCAATTAATAGGAATTGGCCCTCATTTAAAAACAGTGCAGCAAGCAACACCTTTGTTTGTTCTCCATTTGATAAAGTTTTAAACGGTCTGTACATGACCTCGGCATCAACATTTAAATAGGATATTTCACGTAGAAATTCCCAATCTTCTGCTTGGGGACAAATTTCTTCAAGGATTTCATGAGTGAATTTGTTCTTATCTGCAACAGTGTAGGGGAAGTAATTGAATTCTACCGAAGCAAGGATTTTTCCACTATACTCGTAATTTCCTAATAATAAATTAAAGAATGTCGTTTTACCTCGTCCGTTTCTACCGATAAATCCTAGTTTCCAATCCGTATCTATTTGAAAGTTTACATCTTCAAAAATATTATCAAAGCTACCTGGGTATGAAAAAGTTAAGTCTTGAACTTTTATCATTGACATAATAATTCCTCCTTTATATATCGAAACGTTTCATATAAAGTCGGAACATCCATCCATTTTTTAATTTCTCTATATAAGTTTGATGGATATTAACGACTTATATAGAGCATTACATGTGTAACAATAGTATCTGAATTAGCCATTTTTTTCGCTCCTTTATTTGTTAGGTAAATTTAGCGATTAATAAATTTTAACTTACATAAAAGGGAATAAAAAAATCCCCCGATTTTTAATCGGAAGGATTAGTCTGTCGCTTAAGTAAGTACTTATTAATCATTTGAATCATGACAAATAAAGTATGAAATGAATTATAAAAATGGATAGACTAACCCTATATTTTGTAGTTTGAAGTTATAAAATTCAACTTAAAATATAAATTAGTTAATCATTATTCATCCATCATTCCTTTCATCATTCTATTTTTAGAGTAACATTCTTTTTTGGGAGATGCAATATCATCTTCACTTAATGCTAGATCATTTATATTTCTTTGGTTAGGTCGATATAACATTACATCTTTCTTATAAACATCTTATTTTTGTTCAAAATGTCACGTCTTTTGTCCATTAAAAGGGGAGGTATTTGAAATTGACCGAACTCACTGTAACTATAATGGTTACAGTGAGTTCGGTCATTTAATTCGAATTTCTAAATTAATGATAGTATATTACCCTTCTTTCTAAGTGTGACAATAAGCGAATAACTATGTTGCTATGGAAGTTTAGATTCTATCTCATATTCAAAGAACAGCTAAGTTGTATTATTCAAATTTACGATGAGTAAATACCGAAAAATAACATTTTCCATCGTATTCTTTTTGGAATGCTTAGTTAAAAAAGAAGAAATATCTGCAGAAAGTAAATCAGGCTGTGGTATGTAGAAAGAAATCCTATAAAAAGTTCATAATGTGGAATAATAAGTAAGTTCATTTTGATGAATACGAGCAGTGCAGCATCAGGTCATTTTTAATAAAAATCTAGAAAAAATTAAGAAGGTGAGTCCGTTGCGTAAACATTCACATGTGCAATTTTATGTATTGATATTAGCTCTACTAGCTTATTTAAGCTTTTGTTTTATATTTTTATTTGTTTTTCCGAATCATTATTTTGTATCAGATTTTAATATACGACTATCATCCTTAGTTGTTGAAACTACTGTATTTATCTCATTACTTTACTCTATGGTATCAAGAAAAATTAAACTAGGAGTCTTTTGGGTTTGTATTACTATTGCAATAGGGTGTTTCTTGATAGGGAATTTTATATCTGCTTTTCAAGTACTTAATGTAGAATTACCAATAGAAAATTTTAATATCTCTGATGTATTTTTGTTGTTTTTCTTATTCTTCTTTCTCCTTGCGTTCTTTTATAAAATCATTATGGAATGTAACAAGTGGGAAAAAGCGTATTTAATTTGTGATTTATGTATTGTTGTTACTGCTATTTTTACCTTAGAATGGTACCTATTTAATAAACCTTCTGCAAATATCTTATTCTTATCAATTGGAGATGTTTTTCTTTCATTTATTTTCCCAATTATAGATCTATTGCTTCTATTACTAGGAGTTAGCTTTATTTTTCGACCAGCAATTTTTAATGCGAAAAGTAAATTATTTATTTTTATCTTAGTATTAACTGGCTTGTCTATTACGGACTATTTATATTTCTATTTACAAGATGATTTATCACATCGTTCACTTATATTATTAAGGTGTTTGTATAGAGTTTTTCTATTATTTATTGCCATTGCTGCTACTATTCCAAGGAGTACATCTTCTAGAAGAGATTACTTTATTATTAATCCGACATTTGGAAAGAAACTTCTTGTCATATTTCCTTATCTTTCAGTTGCAATTTTAATTGGTTTTACTTTCAAAGAGCAAACTTCTTCCTCTACACTGATTACGGGAAATTGTATTGCCTTTGTATTTGTACTGATTCGTCATACAATTGTACGAATGCAAAACAAAGATTTAACCGAAACATTAAAAGTGTTTAATAATCAATTAGAGCAAAAAGTATCTAAAAGAACAGCAGATTTAATAAAAAAATCTAATGATTTGGTGAAAAATCAAGAGAGGTTTAAGTCTTTATATGAGTACCATCCAGATCCTATATTAACAATTGATTCAAATGGTACCGTATTAAATATAAACCAGTCTGGAAGTATGTTATTAGGAAAAGACAGTGCAGCATTAATAGGAAAAGAGTGCTTTTCTATTTTTTTAGATGAAGATAAACCTGAATTGGAAGCAGCTCTAAAGATGGGGAAACGATGTAGTTCGTCTGCGTTACAGTTACGTGTGAAAAATAATAATGAGAAGGATATACATTTTTGGTACGTTACTATTGTTCCTATCATGATAGAAGGACAAACTTTTGGGAGTTATATAATGGTAAAAGACATAACGAGGATGAAGCAACAACAGGATGAGATAAACTATCTAGCATTTCATGATACAGTGACGGGGATTGGAAATCGAATATTCTTCCAACAAGAATTAGACAGATCTATTGAGCGTGTACAAAAAACACAGGATAAGTTTGGACTTCTGTATATAGATTTAAACCGCTTTAAGACCATTAATGATACACTGGGGCATGCAATTGGTGACAGTGTTTTAAAAGAAGTTGCCAAACGTTTTAGGACATGTCTGTCACCAGCTATTCCTTTAGCAAGAATAGGGGGAGATGAGTTTGCAATCATTGTCCATAACAAAACAGAGCAACAGCTATTAGATTTGTGCGAAATATTATTTCGTATAACTGAAGAACCATTTGTAATAAATCAACACAGCTTTTATTTATCCCTTAGTATAGGAATAGCGTTGTATCCATTTGGAGGAACAAATGCCACAACACTTTTACAACATGCTGATATTGCTATGTATAGTGCAAAGGAAGAAGGTAGCAATGCTGTTTGTATATACGACGAGACATTATCTCTAAAAATAACAAGACGACTACAATTAGAGCAAGATTTACCGAATGCAATTGAAAATAATGAGTTGTTTTTATTGTACCAACCACAAGTTGATAGTAAGGCAGGAAAGGTTATTGGTGCAGAGGCATTAATACGTTGGCAACATCCAGAGCTGGGGCTAATTTCACCTTTTGAGTTTATACCTATCGCGGAAGAAACATCACAGATTATTACAATTGGGAAATGGACGCTACAGCAAGCGTGTTCACAACTGAAAGAATGGCATTCTGCAGGTTATACAAATCTAAAAATGGGGATAAATTTATCAGCTATAGAGTTTGAACAGAAAGATTTTGTTCAAACGATTATATCTACCATAGAAGAAATAAGAGTACCAGCTAATTTGATTGATTTGGAATTAACAGAGCGAATTGCCATGGTAGATGAAAAAGAAACTTTATTGAAGTTAAAAGCATTAAAATCATATGGTGTACATTTATCAATTGATGATTTTGGTACAGGATATTCTTCATTAGCATATCTACCTTTATATCCAATTGATACTTTGAAAATTCCAAGAGAATTTGTGAATAGGATTGGAACTTCGAATGATGGAGATGAAATTATACAAACTATTATTTCGCTAGCTCATACTTTAAATATGAAAGTGATTGCGGAAGGAGTAGAAACGAAGAAACAATTAACAGTGTTACAACAAAATGCATGCTATTTAATTCAAGGCTATTATTACAGTAAACCTGTAAATGAAGATGAGTTTCTCAAGTTTTTAAGCAGGGAATAAGTGAGAACTATGTACTTGTGAAGTAAAGGGAAAAGAAGTTCTACCTATATTAAGTAGAACTTCTTTTTTAGTTAACTAGCAGTTAGGTTTCCAAAATATTTTGCATTAAGATGTATCATTACTCAAGCTGTTATCTTGTTCTTAAGTGATTCCTTTTTCATGACTTGTCTTCTCGTCAAGAAATTTGAAGGGATCGTATTAAAGGTGCAGGTCATACTGTCTAAAGTTATTTTATTATTTATCGTTTATTACATTTGAAATGACTTTTAATGTGTATATAAGCATGTGATAAGTAAATTAAATAAACAAAAGGCCCTGTAAAAAATACAGGGCCGGATACAGGGTTAAGGGAACGCATAGTTTCTTATTAATATATTAGCATAAACTTTTCATGTAGCTACATAAGAGTTTTGACAACTTTAAGAACAAAATAGAGTGTTTGTAAGAATAAATACACTAATTTAAATTAGAATTGTGATTTAAATTAGTGTGGTTATAATGTGAAAAAACAGATGAGTATTTTAATCATAATAACTTTTAGGAATGTATATGTAAGAAATATTTTTTGATTAGATTAAAAGTGAACTCTGACAAGTTATTATATGTTATACCCAAATAACTTTAAGTTTTCTCCAGAGTCTGAAATTATCTCTTCGAACTGAAATCCTACTTTTTCTAAAAGATTTCCTGAATTGATGTTATCAATAGTAGTAATTGCTACAATTCGTTTCAGCGCGAGCTTTTGTACACCGTAGTCGATTACAGCAGAAGCTGATTCAAAGCCATACCCCTTCGAACGGAATTTCTCTAAAAAGGCAAAGCCGATATCAATATCTTCTAATGAATCTCTTTTAATAAGTCCGCACATACCAAGTGGAGTGAAATCTTCTTTTCGTTCAACTAAGTAAAGACCAAATCCCATTTTATTATACATATCAACTGGTCCGTTTAAGATGTATTTTTTTGCATCTTCTAAGTTTTTAATCCTTTTATCACCAATAAACTGAATCCAGGCAGGATCGTTTACTAATTCAAGAATAAATGGAGCGTCTTTTATATGAAACCAGCGAAGAACGAGTCGTTCAGTTTCAAGAACTATCAAGCTATTGCACCACCTTTAACATTTATAATAATTAGTATGGAGTGTGTAATACGAAATCGCAACATATTTTAAAATAGTCCTGCTTGTTCACATAAAGTTCGTTTGTTTTGTATAAAGGGATATCCTATAATTAAAATTGATTGTAAAGAGTGAGATGCTTATACAATGACTCCTAGGTGACTAGGAGTTTTTACTATATAACTATCATTATTACTAAATATGGCACACTACACATTCTACTCAAGGAGGTACATAATGAAGAAATTATATAATGCATCGTTTACGTATTTGATTATCGGTTTATTATCAGGAATTTTCGCCAGGGAGTATGGAAAGTATAAGGGGATTTTAGGTTCTACTTTGTTAAATTTATTGCATACACATACACTTGTACTTGGCTTTTTCTTCTTTTTAATTGCTTTAGGATTAGCAAAAGTATTCGCGTTTCATGAAGCGAAAAGTTTTAATAAGTGGTTTATTTTACATAACATTGCATTAACTTTAATGTTAGGTTCATTAGCAGCGAGAGGGCTTCTTCAGCTAAATGGAGCGGACTTTAAAGGGTTAACTTATATTGTAGGATTTTCCCATTCGTTAATGGCAGTTACTTTAGTTTGGTTCATGTTGTTAATAAAGAAGTCATTTAAAATATAGTTTTATCCCGCATTAACGGGCAGTAAGACCCACACTTCAAAATTCAACGAAAGCAAAGAAGTTAGGTAGGGGATCAACTGCCCGTAAAAGCCCGATTGGTTCAACTAATAATCAGTGGGGGATGGACAAAACCCACACTGATTAAAGTTTCACTTTATAGAAAAGAACTTGCAATAATTATTGCAAGTTCTTTTTGTTTATTCAATAATAGGAAACGAATTTCATATATGTAAAGCTTGAATTATTTAATTTTTCGGATTATTATGTATAAAGCACTTAACATATTTTGTAATTCTAATTTATAGAGAGTAGGAGAGTGTACGATGGAAATAACGGTAGAGCGTTTAGTAAATGAATTAAAGAGTGTACTTCCCGAAGATCGAGTAGTTGTGAATACGACAGTAAGAGAGTTACATAGTAAAGATGAATCTTATCATACTAGTAGTTTACCTGATGTAGTTGTTTTTCCGAAAACGACCGAAGAGGTTAGTAGGATAATGAAAGTAGCGAGTGAGCATGGAAAACCTGTCGTTCCTTTTGGGGTAGGTTCTAGTTTAGAGGGACATGTTATTCCATATGAAAAAGGAATTACAATGGACTTTTCGCTTATGAATAAAATACTCGAAATAAGAGAGAAAGATTTCCTTGTAAGAGTACAGCCAGGAGTGACTCGCTCTCAGCTTAATAAAGAATTGAAAAAGTATGGATTGTTTTTTAGTGTAGACCCAGGTGCAGATGCAACGTTAGGTGGAATGGCTGCCACAAATGCGAGCGGAACGACAGCAGTTAAGTATGGTGTAATGCGTGATCAAGTTCGTGATTTAGAAGTCGTTCTTGCTGATGGGGAAGTAATACATACTGGAAATTTAGCAGCGAAGTCGTCATCAGGTTACCATTTAAATGGTGTTTTCGTAGGATCAGAAGGTACGCTTGGATGCTTTACAGAGTTAACATTAAAAGTATACGGCATACCAGAACATGTTATGGCTGCGAGAGCATCGTTTCCAACTATAAATAATGCAGTAGAAGCTGTTATTAATATACTACAAGCGGGTATTCCAATTGCAAGAATTGAACTTGTAGATGAATTATCTATGAAACAAGTAAATCATTATAATGAAACAAGTTACAGAGAAGAGCCTACACTGTTTTTAGAGTTTCACGGTAATGAAGCTGGACTAAAGCAAGATATAGAATTTACGAAGGAAATTGTTTTTGATCATACATGTAAAGAAGTTGCTTTTGAAACGGAAACTGCGGCGAGAAATAAATTATGGGATGCACGGCATAATCTAGCATACTCTTACGTTCATAGCTATCCTGGCAAAAAGCTTATGAGTACAGACGTATGTGTACCCATTTCAGAATTAGCTGGTGCAATCCAACATGCGAAAGAGACGTTAGATAAAGTAGGTCTTGTCGGTGGTATTCTTGGTCATGTAGGAGACGGAAATTTCCATGTACTCTTAATGGTTGATCCAAACGATAAAGAAGAAGTAGAAAAGGCGGACGAAATAAATGAAAGTATCGTTTTATATGCTCTTAAACGAGGTGGAACGTGTACGGGAGAACATGGCGTTGGAATCGGAAAACGAAAGTATCAAGAAGAAGAACATGGGGCGGCATTACTCGTAATGGAAAAAATAAAGAAAGCTCTTGACCCACAAAACATTTTGAATCCGAATAAAGTTTTTCAGTTAAAGGATAGGGGATGATTGGGTGAAAGTACTAGAAGCGATAAGTAATATAGCTGGAAAGTATTTTGCATTTTGGGTTATTTGTATTGCAGCTATTGCATATTTCATTCCTGGACCATTTCTCGGGTTAACTAGTTACATAACAATTTTACTCGGGGGTGTAATGTTTGGGATGGGATTAACATTAAAGGCTGTTGATTTTAAAATCATTGCTACAAAACCATTGCCAGTTATTATAGGTGTATGTGCTCAGTTTATTATTATGCCACTTGTCGCATACGTACTAGCCTACGTTATGAAGTTACCAGCCGAATTAGCAGCTGGATTAGTGTTGCTCGGTTCAGTACCGGGTGGCACTGCATCAAATGTTATGGTTTATTTAGCAAAAGGGAACTTAGCGTTGTCTATTGCAATGACTTCATTATCAACGTTACTAGCACCAATTGCTACACCTCTTATTTTATTATTACTTGCGGGACAATGGATGCCAGTAAATGCTATGTCTATGTTTCTTTCTATCGTACAAGTCATTATCCTACCTATTATTTTAGGATTAGTAGTGAAGAAGTTTTTCCCTAAAACTGTTACGAAAGGAATGACTGTTATTCCTTTAATATCAGTTGTAGCAATTATTATTATTGTTTCTGCAGTTGTTTCAGCGAATGTAAGTAGCATTACTTCTTCAGGCCTGTTTATCTTTATTGCAGTGATGCTTCATAATGCATTTGGTTTTTTACTCGGATATATAACAGCGTTCGTACTTGGACTAGACGAAGGAACAAGAAGGGCTATTTCAATAGAAGTAGGAATGCAAAATTCAGGCTTAGGTGTTGCGCTGGCAACAGCGCATTTTGGACCAGCAGCTGCACTTCCAAGTGTATTAGCAGCAGTATGGCATAATATTGCAGGGCCGATATTAGCAACCATCTGGTCAAAAAATGCAAAGAATACTTTCAGTGATGAAAATGTATCGGTAAATATAGAAAAATAGGAATGATAAAGAATGCAAAAACGCATTGTACATTTTGAAGGACTTGTTGTTTTCTTAGCTACGATTTATACGTATTCGATATATGAATTTAGTTGGATTATATTTTGGATATTCCTTTTAGCACCGGATTTATCAATGTTAGCGTACGGTATAAATAATCGTGTTGGTGCTAAAATTTATAATATATGTCACACATATATTATATCTATATTAATAGCTATCATAGGTGTCTATTTTAAGATAGATACCGTTATAATGATTGGGTTAATATGGACAGCACATATTGGGATGGATCGAATGTTTGGATATGGATTGAAATATGAGACGGATTTTAAAGATACTCATATTCAAAGGTTATAAATTGTTTTGAAAAGAGGGATACATTGAAACAGAGAATTACTATCGAAGAATATAACATCAAATGGGAAAGTGAATTTAATAAGCTACAATCGCTCGTTAACAATGTAATAAAAGAACTTGCTTTGTCCATTGAGCATGTTGGGAGCACATCTGTTAAAGGACTTGCATCGAAGCCAATATTAGATATTGATATAGTAATAGAAGAGTACGAAATTTTTCCTGAAGTAGTAAAAAGGCTTGAAACGATAGGGTATTACCATCAAGCAGACTGGAGCTTCAAAGGAAGAGAGGCGTTTGGCAGAAAGGACGCTTTCGTTCCATGGAACGGGGAAAGTACAGTTTGGATGGAACATCATTTATATGTGTGTGACAAAAATAGCGAAGAGTTAAGAAGACATATAGCGTTTCGGGATTACCTTCGTGAACATACCGATGTTGCTATTGAATATGGTCGTCTAAAGGGAAAGTTAGTAAGAGAGTCGAAAAATTGAGTGAGCTATAGTGAAGGTAAGACGGCATTTATTACAAATATATTAGAAAAAATAAACTAAGGCGGCATGGAATACATGCTGCCTATTCTTTTTTAATTGAAAGCTGCCACTATAAAATAATGACAAACTGTCCCTGTTGATTGCTGCGATTACTAAATATAATAGGAAATAAAAAAGAAAATATTGGAAAAGAGGGAGCTTATGTACATACCAAAATATTTCGCAATACAAGATGAAGAGATGAAGTACGGAATAATTGAACAAAATAGCTTTGCGACATTATTTTCTCAACATAACGGGGAACCATATGCATCGCATTTGCCGTTGTTATTAAATAGGGAGACTTTAACTTTACATGGACATTTCGCACGTCCGAATGAACAGTGGAAAGATAGTGGGAATCAAGAAGTATTAGCTATATTCCAAGGACCACATAGCTACATATCGCCGTCGTGGTATGAAACAAACAATGCAGTGCCAACATGGAATTACGTTGCAGTGCATGTATATGGAGAATTGGAAATTGTTGAGGATGAACAGGAATTAATAGGTTCTCTTCAAGATTTAGTACATAAATATGAAGAGCCACAGAGTACGTACTCACTTAATGATGTAGACCCGAATTATATGGCAGGATTAAGTAAAGGGATAGTTGGTTTTAAAATTAAGATTAGTAAAATAGAAGGAAAAGCGAAGTTAAGTCAAAATCATTCTGTAGAGAGACGGAATTTAGTTGTGGAGGAACTTGAGAAAGTTGGAAGTGAGGGGAGTAGAGGGGTTGCGGAGTTGATGAGAAAATAGAGTTTACTTGAAAGGGAAACATTCTAAATAAACGTATTAAAAAAGACCTTCTGAATTGAAGGTCTTTCGTTTTTTAAAGTGTTTTTTCAGTTGTTGTTGAGTTATAGTCTTTACCTACGTCAACGGATTGAACAAGGTCAGGCCTTTGTGGTGCAGGGAAATCTGCATGACTTGCTTGATATGTAAACGAACTATTTACCCCAATAGACACAATTCCGATAACAGATAATCCTAATAAGATGGAACCAATTTTTCTTATCATTTTAATGCCCCTTTCTCAAACGTTTTTTCTTTTGCTTGTAACGCTTTATGAAAATACTCACTTGCTTTTATATGATTATTTTCATCGTAAAGTTTAATGGCTAACTTTTCTGAATATTCCTGAGTGTAGTTATATAAAGATTCTTTGTCGAAATACGCAATTCCTTCAAGAATAATTTTTTCTAAGTCTTCAGTTGACTCGTTATTGTTAAGGGACTCTAAAATTTTAAAGTGAAGCATATATTCTTCATTGTTAAGTTCTGTACAAATTTTTAATCCTTTTTTTATAAGTTCTGAAGCGATATTTATTTCACCAAGTTTAGAATGTTCCCTTGCCTGTAAGAAAATCGCTTTAAAATGCGTAGGCATTTTTGTCGTTACTTCAGATAGATGGCGAATAGCCAGTGTTGATAGGTTTTGATTGGCATATAGCCAGCCTAAATTATTACGAACTCTTAAAAGTAAAGATTCTTCATTTTGTTTTTGTAAAATATTGATTGCGGAGTTGTAGTGTTCTTCAGCTTGCTCGTATTGTCTTAATTGTACACATGATGCACCTATAACGCTTTCACATGAAGCGACATTTTTTTCATAATCTCTATACATGAAAAATATTTCTCGAGCTTTATTAGCATGTTGAATTGCTTCAATAGGTTTATAAAAATGTTGATTAAAGATAGCGAATCGGTAATTATATTCTGCTTCCTCTAGTTTATCTGAAACATTAACTAATAGCTTTTCAGCATTTTCATAATGTTCACTTGCTAAATTATAATTTGTTGTTAAAGTAGCATGAATCGCTTTAAATAAATGGTAGTAGTAAGAAAGTTGGTGATTAGGTGAAATCGCGTAAGAATCTATCTTATTGAAACTGTCTTTTGTAATGCTTAAACCATCAGTTAAAACTTTGAAACGAAAATTTAATAGAGAATAGTATAATGCTAAGTTTTCATCTTTCTCAAAGTTTAGTTCCTTTTCCTCAATTTCATGCTTTAAGGTTGTCGCCTGAGACACATCTTGTTTAAGCATAGCTAAATACCAGTCATTAAATAATTTCGTAACTTGTTCATTACCTTGTAGTTGAACGTTCATGAAATCCCCTCGCTTTTTGAATATTCTTATAAAACATAGTATCAAAAATAATAATATTTAGAAATGATGTTTTATATTTCTCAACATTTGTATAGTAGAGTTATTATTAAGCTCATTGGAATAGAGTGGATTTTATTTTGGGCTAAAGAAAGAGCGGAGGAGAGAGTATAAAAAAGGTGCGTTCACACAATTTGTATGAACACACCTTTTTACATATTAAACAATCAAGTCCCACAAAAAGTACGATAAGGACGATTCGTCGGTGCAGGCGGAACGCAGTATTCTTCTTGATCTGTAGAATACGCATAAGGGTTTGATAAGGCTTCAAGAAGTTTCTCCATTACACTATAGTCGTCATTTGTAACAGCTGCTTCTAGTGCTTCTTCTACACGGTGGTTCCTAGGGATGATGGATGGGTTATTATTTTTCATCATCTCGTAGGCATTTTCTTTCGATTCTTCTTGTCTTTCTAATCGAGATTGCCACAGTTTGAACCATTCTTTAAATTCTGGACTTTCAAATAGGGTTGTATTTTCGATCGTATCAAGAGTTAATGAACGGAATGTATTTGTGTAATCCGCTTTATGTTTCTCCATCATTTTTAAAAGTTGCTCAATAAGTGAGTGATCTTGTTCCTCGTTGCTAAATAGTCCTAATTTCTTTTTCATTCCAAGGAACCACTGGTTTTCATACTGTACGCTAAATTTTGAAATTTCGTCTTGAGCAATCTTGAGTGCCTCTTCTTCATCTTCGTGCAGAATAGGTATTAAAGATTCTGCTAGTCGCGCGAGGTCCCACGCGGCCATATATGGCTGATTTCCATATGAGTAGCGACCTTGTGTATCAATAGAGCTAAATACGGTTCCTTGATCGTAATTGTCCATAAATGCACAAGGGCCGTAATCAATCGTTTCTCCACTAATCGTTATATTGTCAGTATTCATTACACCATGTATAAATCCAACAAGTTGCCATTTAGCGATGAGACTTGCTTGTTTCTTTATGACTTCTTGTAGTAATGCAGTATATCGGTTTTCATGAGCTTCAATTTCTGGATAATGTCTTTTTATCGTATAGTCAGCTAGTGATTGAAGATCCTCGATAGAACCACGAGCTGCAGCATATTGAAATGTGCCGACACGTATATGACTGCTAGCGACTCTAGTTAAAATTGCTCCAGGTAACTTTGTTTCACGATATGTTGGTTCGCCAGTTGTAACAACTGCTAAACTACGAGTAGTTGGAATATCAAGAGCGTACATTGCTTCACTAATAATATACTCGCGTAGCATCGGACCGAGTGCAGCGCGACCATCACCACGGCGTGAATACGGAGTAGGGCCAGAACCTTTCAGTTGAATGTCAAAACGTTTACCTGAAGGAGTAATTTGTTCACCTATTAAAAGCGCACGACCGTCGCCTAACATATTAAAATGTCCGAATTGATGACCGGCATACGCTTGTGCTAAGGGGTGAGCTCCTTCTGGGAGTGCATTACCAGCAAAAACAGCAATTTCAACTTCTTTTTTCAATTCTTCAGGATTAAAGCCAAGAGATATTGCTAGTGAATGATTTAGTTTAACTAGCTCCGGTGAACTTACTGGAGTAGGGGGGATTTCTGTATAAAATGATTGTGGTAAAGTTGTATAACTATTATCTAAATTCCAACCAGCTTCATTATTTTTAGTCATTGTAGCTCCTCCTTTTTTATTTTTTATTATGTATTTGTACGTATGTATTCTTTGTAAAATTAGCTAAAAGTATAATATGATATTTCCCCTTAAAATCTATTGTAAGGACTTCAGTGTACTATGTCTATTTAACAGCAAATATAAAAACTCCATTTAAAAAAATGGAGTTTTTATTACTACTTAATTTTTACGATTATTTTTCCTTTTGCTCTTCCAGCCTCTGAATATTCCATTGCTTTTTGAGTATCTTCAAAAGGGAAAACTCGATCGATTACCGGTTTGATTTTTCCAGCTTCAATATAGTTTGCGATAGTACGTAATTGATCCCCACTTGGCTTCATAAATAAAAATGAATATTGAGCATTATGCTTTTTTTCAAGTGCAGTAAGTTTTTTGCTTGCTAATGAAAATAAGAATGTTTTAAATAATCCGGAACCAAATTCTTTACCGAAACGAGCATTTGGCATTCCTGAAACGGAAACAATGTTGCCGCCGCTTTTTATAATATTGAATGATTTTTCAAGTGTTGTCCCGCCGATTGTATCAAATACTGCATCATAATCTTTTAGTATTTCTTCAAATTTTTCTGTTTTGTAATTAATAATTTCATCTGTGCCAAGAGACTTTACTAAATTCGCACCAGCTTCACTAGCAGTCGTTGTAACAGTAGCGCCCATTATTTTTGCTAACTGAATTGCGAAAGTACCAACACCACCAGATCCAGCGTGAATTAATATTTTTTGTCCTTTTTGTAAGTGCATAATGTCATGTAGTGCTTGATATGATGTTAAACCAACGAGTGGAATCGATGCCGCTTCCTCAAAACTTAAATTTTTTGGTTTTAAGGCTATATCATCCTCATGTATGGCTATATATTCAGCGAAAGTACCGATCTTATTTTTTCTTGGACGTGCATATATTTCATCGCCGACTTCAAAACGAGTCACTTTTGATCCAACCTTTACAATAACACCGGAAAAATCATTACCAAGGATTAGGGGCATTTCATATTTAAGTAACATCTTTACTTTTCCATCGCGTATTTTAAAGTCAATGGGGTTAATACTAGCTGCATGAATTTCTGCGAGCACTTCATACTCATTTATTTCAGGAGTAGGTACCTCTGCCATACGCATTGGAGCTTTCCCGTACTTATCAATTATCATCGCTTTCATTTCTTATACCTCCACATTTCAATAAAGTGAAACTTTAATCAGTGGGGATTTTCTTCATCCCCCACTGATTATTAGTTGAACCAATCGGACTTTTATGGGCAGTTGATCCCCCACCTAACTTCTTTGCTTTCACTGAATTTTGAGGTGGGGGTCTTACTGCCCATTAAAGCGGGATAAAAGTTGTGCAATAGCTTTTCAATATCTAATACAAGATTTTTTAATAAGCCTAATTTTGTACGTATATCAATATAATAAAAGTTTTTTGTACCTTCTTTTCGCATTAAAATAATACCGGCTTCTCGTAAAATCCTTAGGTGATGTGATACCGCTGGACGAGAAAGGTGTGTTTGTTTCGTAATTTCTCCTACACGTAATCCGGTTTGACATTCCGTTTCCATGAGAACTAACAAAATAGCTTGACGTGTTTCATCGCCAATTGCCAATAATACTTTTTGGGAATCAATAAAATCTTTTTTTATAACATTTAATTGTTCTTGTTTATTCATTTCAATCACTTTACCTCCTGGTAATTAGTCGAAAGGTTTAAAATGATGAACCATTACATCAATACGGTAATGCTACATCATTGTTGAATGAGCTGCAATATTGGGAAAGAAAATCGAGACGAATGAAATTATATGTGTTGAAAATGAGAGGGAATAGAAAAGGATTTCATCATATATTGTTTACAAAAGATAAAGGATAAGGATTTTATAAAAAATAAGCGGTCGTAACCCTGTATAACTACTTATAGGGTTACGACCGCTTATAGTGTTTTTATTATTTTGGTGTTTACTAAAGTGAGTTGTTTCGTTTTACTCTTTCATACATGCATAATGCAAGCAGATTATAGATATATGAAAAAGTAAAAGTAATTTGGGGCGTAATCTATCTATATGATAATTCAAAATGAAATATAAGTCTATATCTTTGTTGTTTTTTTGATTATATTTATATCACTGAGCTCAGAACAATGATGGGAGGGTAAATATATGAAATCGAATTACGTACCAGTTTTAATTATTGGAGGAGGATTATCAGGGTTAGCATCTGCGCTATTCCTTGCAAAACATAACGTTGATTATTCGCTGGTTGAAAGGCACCCGTCTACTGCAATTCATCCAAAAGCAGGTGGAATCACTTTTCGTACGATGGAGTTATTTCGAGAATTGGGTTTAGAACAAAGAATTAGATCGGCGGGTAAAGCATTAGAAAATTGCCGAGGAAGAATAGCAGTTCATACAATAGCTGAGGCGAATAAGGAAGAATTGGCAAAAATGCGGGCGACTCAGTATGGAAATGATGAAAAGTTACTTCAAAAAATAGAAGAGATTAGTCCATCAAAACAAACGGCTTGTTATCAAATTATTTTAGAAGAGATCATGTTACAAGAAGCGAGAACACTAGGCGGAGAATTATCTTTTTATCATGAATTAGTTTCTTATGAACAAAATGAGCATGGAGTAATCGCAACGATTCGGAATCGTGAAACGGAAGAAGAAAGTATTATTCATTGTGATTATGTAATTGCAGCAGATGGAGCGAAAAGTAAAATACGTGAGCAGCTAGGGATACGTACCGAGGGAAGAGGTACAATCGGTGGCTATTATATGAATATTTATTTTGAAGCGGATTTAAGTGAGTTTATACAGGGAGATGCATTTGGTTTTACTATGGTACTTCATTCGGAAGTTCTTGGTGCGCTTATTCCAGTTGATAACGAAAGAAGATGGATTTACCATGTATCCTACGATCCATTAAAAGGAGAGCGACCAGAGGATTTCACTATAGGACGTTGTAAACAAATTATGCAAACTGCAATTGGAAGCACAAATGTTGAACCAGAAATAGTAAGTGTTTTACCGTGGGAAGCGACTGAAAGTACTGCTACAAAATTTCAAGATAATCGCATTTTTTTAGTTGGTGATTCTGCACATATTATGCCACCAACTGGAGGATTTGGTTCAAATACAGGCATACAAGATGCGCATAACTTAGCTTGGAAATTAGCGGCTGTTATAAAAGGGAAAGCAGATCCAAAATTGTTAGAAACATATCATAAAGAGAGATATCCTGTTGCAAAATTAACGACAGAGTATGCGAGTAGTTTATTGTTCCGTGCTGCAAGTAGAGAAGAAGGCAGTTTGAATAATATGGATGGATTAGCTGTAACTGTTGGGTATCACTATTGTTCAGAGGCGATAGTAGATGACTCAGCTACTCCACATAGAATGGATATCGTAGAGTTGAACGGAAGACCTGGAACGCGAGCACCACATTTTTTTGGAATGTATGAAGGGGAGAAGGTTTCTATATTAGACTTATTCGGTAACAATTTTGTATTACTTACTGAAGTAGAAAATAGTTCTTGGGCTGAAGCTGTATTTGATGTTTCATCTAAATTAGGAATAATTATTAAAATGTATCGAGTAGGGGTAAACGGAGACTTTATTGCTCAAGAAAATGTTTTTCGTGAATTATATGGGATAGAGAATGAAGGAGTTGTACTAATTAGACCAGATGGATTTATTGGATGGCGTTCGGAAAAAGCGGTGGTAAATCCAGCTGTAATGCTGGAGGAGGTAATGAATAAATTATTATGTGATTTTAAGTAACTGCGGAAGTATTGTCTTATATGCTTCATTTTACTGAAAAAATAATATTCACAAATTTTAATAGGTTTGGTATGATTAATTTCGACAAGTTAATCGAGGCCGGAGATATTTGAGATAAGCCATAAATTTATTTAGGGATACAATAGTGTCCTCTAAATAATTTATGGCTTTTTTTTATTGGTGAACTGTAATCAATAGGAAGTTCCATGTGAATAGGAGGGATATAGAAAATAAATAGTATCGTAATAACATAGGGGAATTGTATTTGTAAGATTGGAATTTTCATATAAGCTTATAAAAATAATGAAAGTATATCTTCTATTTTGTGTAAATCTCATTAACTTGTTGAAATTTGCAACGTAGGAAGGGTTAGAAGGATGAGAAAAATTATTAGCGCGTTCGTTATTTTCTTTATGACGGGAAGTATCTTTGCTGGGGGAGCTGTTCATGCAAAAGCGGAAGGGAAGCATGAATGGAATACGAATAAATTTTTAAACATTGCACATCGTGGAGCAAGTGGACATGCACCTGAGCATACTTTTGCTTCTTATGATCTTGTGAAAAAAATGAAAGCGGATTATTTGGAATTAGATATTCAGTTAACTAAGGACGGCCAGTTGATTGCAATGCATGATACAGCAGTTGACCGCACTACAAATGGTACAGGTGAAGTACGAGATAAAACATTAAGTGAAATAAAGAGCTTAGATGCAGGATCTTGGTTCAATAAAGCTTATCCAGAAAAGGCTAAGCAAGAGTATGTTGGTCAAAAAGTTCCGACTCTTGAAGAAATCTTCCAAAAGTATGGAAGAAGCATGAAGTATTACATTGAAACAAAATCACCAGATGTGTATCCAGGAATGGAAGAGAAGTTATTAGCTTTATTAAAAAAATATAATTTAGTAGGTCAAAACATGTCTTCTAGCCGTGTTATGATTCAATCATTTAGTAAAGATAGTTTAACAAAGATTCATAGTATGAATAAAAATATTCCGTTAGTTCAACTGCTTTGGTATTATCCAAATGAAAACAATGAGATTGTTGAATGGTCTGGCATTACACATGAACCGAAAAGTGTAACAAATGAAGATTTTCAAGAAATCAAAAAGTATGCAGTTGGTATTGGACCGAACTTACGTAATGATAACGGAGAACTAATTATTGATGAGTCATATATGAACATGGCTAGGAAAAATGGACTGTTAATTCACCCGTATACAATTAACGAGAAACCAGATATGCGATTGTTAATTAAATGGGGTGCTACAGGAATGTTTACAAATTACCCTGATCGATTACATAGTGTGTTAAAAGAAAAATAAGTAAGATAGCATAAAAGGTATACCGACGTTTTGGTATACCTTTTTCTATTATGCTAGATTATAGTAGTAGGATACATATTCTTCTAAGCCTGGAACTTCTTTTTCAGGTGGCTCAATGCCGCCTTTTCTACCGTAGCAAACATTTCTCAAGTATTCTCCAAAAATCATAGAGCGACTCTTTTCATCTTCCATCCAATTATATCTATTCATTATAAACTCACCATCGAAACTTGTATCAAATGTAAATGGAATACAAGTAACAGTATTAGGTAGATGTTTTTTTAATACTCTATATTGCCGACCAGCTCCTAAACTTTTGCATACAAATAGTAGCCGATTAATCTTTGTGAAATCAAAAATCTTTTTTGCTTCCATTACATTAGCAATAGAATGGAGGAAGTTTGTCTCGAATAGGATAGCGTCTTTTGGTACGCCATGTTCAATTAATTTATTTACAATTACTTCTGCTTCTGACAATTCCCCGTAATTCCAGCTCGGATGCTTCATGCCATGCAAACTAGTACCACCTGTAACGATAATTTGGTTTCCTAAACCTTGTTGATAAGCTTTTAGTGGAGCTTGCCAATTGCCAGGATGAGAACCGCCGAAAACGAAAATGGTATCACATTTTTGTGGTGTTATTTCTTTTAGAAAAGTGATTTCTGTAATTTGATCGATTTGTTTTTTTGTAAGAGTAGGGACATCAGGATATTTAGGGATTACCATGTGAAAACCTCCTATATAGTAAAATGACAAATTCATTATATAGCGATTTTATTAAGTGAAAAAAGGGAAGCTTTTCATTTGAAAGTTCCTCTTTTAAGATAATTCTCCAACAAACCAAATCTCTTTTTCATCGATTGTATCCTCATCATAAATGACTTCTTGAAAGTGCAATGTTTGGACAGTAGGACAAATTGAAATTCCCCATGTATTCCAAAAATCAGACTCATTTGAAAGAGGAATCCATTTTTGAAATTCACTATTTCTATTAAAGAAATTATGAAAGTACCCCTCATTTTTAAATATAATAATCTGCGAATCCCACAAACTTTCTATAGAAATTAAAACAACAACTCGATATGTATGTGTATCGCTCGGTTTTATTTTTATTAAATGGTTTGCTTGATTTAATAAGGATTGTATACACAATCGTTTTACTTTTCTAGGTGTTTTACACGAATCGATAAAAGCTTGGGAAACTGGTAAAGGCATATACCAATATTCATCGTTATAGAAAGCAGAAGGGAACGTTTTTGTACGTTCTTCAATTCGCTCTATCATAATGTTTGTCTTACGCTTTATTCCACGTATTTTCTTTCCATGCATTGTTAAATCATCTCTATAAATTTTTGTAATGCAGCTGAGTAATATATATCTTTTCTAGTAATAAAAGTAGTAGGAACTTTTTTGAATCTATTTGGTAAAGGATTGAATGATAAGTTATGTGCATGACCACTTAAAATAGATTTCATCATAATTGCTACTCCCATATTTGATTTTACACATGCGAGTATCGCTTCAATTGTTCCAAACTCTAATACTCGTTTAGGTGAGATTCCTTCTTCTTGAAGCCAGTCTTCTAATAAACTTCTATAATAGCAACCGTGACTAAAAGCGAGTAAATTCATATTTTCTATGTCTGTAAGAGAGGGTAAAGGTTTTTTACTAATGAGAACTAATTCTTCTTCACGAAATACACTTGTATGAAGTTCAGCGTGCGGAGTAGCTCCAGCTATAAACGCTCCGTCTAGTTTTCGTTCTAACACAAGCCTAATTAGTTGTTCGGTCGTATTTGTTTCTAAAATTAATTCGACTTTTGGATATTTCTCATAATAGGCAGTTAATATAGATGGCAGCCTTACCGCAGTTGTAGATTCTGTACACCCAATTTTCAAAGTGCCTTTAGGCTCGATTCCATTACTTTGAACCGCTTTTATAGATTGATCCATTAAGTGGATAATTTGTTTAGCGTATGTTAATAAAATCTCACCGTTAGAAGTTAAAGTTACACCTTTTCCGTTACGGTAAAATAAAGGCACACCTAATTCATTTTCTAGTTGTTTCATACGCATTGTTACGCCTGATTGTACATAGTTCAAATTTTTAGCTGCGTGAGAAATATTATTTTCCTTCGCAACTTCGTAAAATACAGTTAAATCTTTTATGTCCACGAATCATCCCTCCGAAAAGGTATCAATTTTTTTGATGGATTATATGATGAATATTTATTTTATGTGATATCAGAACTTTCATACAATGGAAGGGGGTGGAGGGATGATTGTGTTAATCGAAGAAAGGATGAAAAGTACTTATAAGTGGATGATGTTAATTGTTGCGACGATTGCTCAAACAACAGCGACGCTTATAACGTATGGTGTTGGAGTTTTGGCGTTATTTTGGAAAGAAGAATATGTGCTTACGAATATGGAGAGTGGATTGTTAGTAAGTGTTGTAAATGTTGGACCATTATTTTGTATGCTTTTTGTTGGGCGGCTACTTGATCAATATGATGAAAAGTTGTTAATTTCTATAAGTTCATTTTTGCTAGGAGGTTCGCTTTTACTAACTAATATAGTAAGTGGATTTAATGGACTGTTATTTGTACTTTTATTAGTAGGAATGTTTTATAGTGTTTCCCAGCCAGGAGGAAGTAAAGTGATTTTAAAATGGTTTCCAAAAGAAAATCGTGGATTAGCGATGGGAATAAGGCAAGCTGGTATACCGATTGGTGGCGCGTTAGCGGGAGTTTTAATCTCGTTTCTTACAATACAATATAATGTGACTTATGCGATAAATAGTATGGCATGCATTTGTATAATTGGAGGTTTATTATTTTTTATGTTTTATAAAGAGCCATATGTCCAAGAGGATGTAAGGAAAGAATATATTAAAAATTCTTTATGGATGCAGCTAAAAGTAGTGATATGTAAAAAAGAGTTGTATCCAATTTATATAACAGGTATTTGCATGATTTCATTACAAATGGTGTTAGTTGGACACTTTATGAAATTTTTAGTAAGGGAACAATCCATTACATCTATTGTAGCCGGAACAGTATTTTCAGTTGTGTTCTTTTCTGGAATGATTGGCCGTGTTGCATTAGCAGCTATTAGTGATGTGTTTTATAAGGGGAATCGGCGCATACCTTTATTTATAACTGTCTGTGCTTCTATCGGTTTGATTCTATTGTTAGTAATGAGCATACATACAGTAACGAGTGGAGTATTGTATGGTGTCAGCGCATTGTTAGGCTTCTTTTCAATTGGTTGGTTTAGTCTTTTTATCGTCGAAGTTGCTGAATTGGCAAGTGAAGAATCTGTTGGAATAACAGTTAGTTTGGCGCTGACATTCAATCAAATTGCTATTATTGTTGCACCTGTTTTATTTGGTTATATTGTCGATGAGAAAGGGTATACGTGTGCGTGGTTGTGTATAGTGGTATTACTAAGTATTTCGGCAGTGAGTTTATATAGTAAAAGCAAAAAATAAAAGAAAGTTAGTAATGTAAATTTTATATGAAGAAATTCTAAAGAAATGCCGAATGTGCGACATTTCTATTTTATATGTTGTATAATCAAAAAATAAATGAGATTCGTTTTCAATGACGTTCATTGCCTCTTTTGAAATTACCTGTTACTTTAGCCATAATGAGTTGTTTTTCTGTATCGTTATGTTATGTGCATGATTTATTTTGTTTAAAAATTTTTCAGCATCATTTCCTTTTAATATTTTAATTTATTTTCCGTAATATTCAATTAAAACTATGTTATTTTTTGTTACTCTGTAATGGAACATCATATCATTTAAACGATTGTGTTTATCGGTATTTTTCATCGTAACAACTCCATTTCTTATTATGTGTAACAAATGTTACATAAGCTGTTGAAATTATAGTAGGGTGTATCCGATTGTAAGGTGGAAATTTTGCAAGAAAGAAATACAATAGAGAGTAGCCAAAAACTGAATATGAGAAAAAGGAATCTAGTTTAAATAGGTGAATAATAGATAGATAATATTATGAAATATTCGAAAATTAAAAGATATAGAATAGAATGGATGCGCGTTAAGTGAAACTAGATAAAAGAGGGTTCCTATTATGCTAAAGAAATGGTTAATTGTTTTCTTTATTTTTGCTATTTTTTGTGGGAGTGTCGTTGCACTAATACATGTAAACAAAGGAAAGAAATATGATATAAAGGCATTTTCTAATGTAAATAGTAAGCAAAAGGACGGTATGCAAGAAGTTGATGCGAATGAGAAAAAGCGCTATGAAGTTGCAGCTGGAAAACTAGATCAATATTTAAAAGATAAAGGATTTAATGGGAGTGTTCTTGTAGCTAGTAAAGATCATGTAATTTTACGCAAAGGTTATGGGTATGCGAATGTGAAAGATAAAGTAGTAACAACGCCAAGAACGAAATATCGCATTGGTTCTATTACGAAAACAGTCGTTGCAATATCTATTATGCAGCTAAAAGAAAAAGGGAAATTAAATATTGAAGACAATGTAAATAAGTATATTCCATCATTTCCGGCAGATAAAAACATTACGTTACGAAATTTGTTAACCCATACGTCTGGGTTGCCAGATCAGGGACAAGGTAGGGTTGATGCGGCGTCACGATTAAAGTTAGTAACGTGGATTGGTGCACAAAAATTGCAATTTCCTGCAGGGACTGGTTGGAAATATACAGATTATAATTATATGGTGCTTGCGTATATTGTAGAAAAGATATCGAATAAACCGCTTGCTGAATATGTGAAAGAAAATATTTTTACGCCTGTTGAAATGCATGAATCTGGAATGGGTGCAACTCTCCCTGAAGATATTTTTTTAGCAGAAGGTTATACGAAAAAAGATAACGAGTTAATAGCTGCGCCTCGGTTAAAAATGAATTGGCTGTATGGGTGTGGTGAAATGTATACGACTATTGAAGATATGAAAAGATTAGATGAGGCTATTATGGATGGAAAGTTGATTTCTAAACAAAGTGTATCAGATATGTTTACTGCATCATCTGTAAGAAAATATGGGTTTAGTTTCTATACTAATCCAGATTATTATCATAATCATGGTGTATTAGCTGGTTGGAATACATTTAATAATTTTAACCGGGATAAACGAACGTTTATAATATTATTCTCTAACGTACAAAATGGTATGAATGATACGTTTAATCAGGAGTTTAGGAAAATGGCGAATGATTTAATAGAAGGAAAGGGAGCATGAAAGAGAAAGAGCCTCTAGCGAGAGGCTCTTCTTTTTTATAGAGCTGAAAACTCTTCAACAAGTGAGCTAAAACGATTTAGTGCACTTTCAATCGGTTCTGGCGTAGTTAAATCAACTCCAGCTTTTTTCAGTAAGTTTAATGGATAGTCAGAACTTCCGCCTTTAAGGAATTCAATATAATGTTTTTGAGTATTTGGATCGCCGCTCAATAACTTATCAGCAATTTGGATTGCAGAAGCGAAACCAGTTGCGTATTTGTATACGTAAAATGGACGATAGAAATGCGGTATTCTAGCCCAGCCGTATTTTACTTCTTCGTCAAATACGAGGGAGTCGCCATTATACGCTCTAAACAAGTTTTCATAAACTTCGCTAAAGACTTGGGCATTTAATGGTTTACCTTGCTGCGCCATTTCATGTGTGATTTTTTCAAACTCAGCGAACATAATTTGTGTAAAGAAAGTGCCTTTAAATTTGTCGATGAAATGATTTACTAAATGGTTACGTACATTAGTATCTTTTGCTTCTTTTAATAAATGATGAATTAATAGGACTTCATTTACTGTAGAAGCGACTTCTGCAACAAAAATAGTATAGTGTGCAGAAATTCTCGGTTGGTATCCGTGTGAGTAGTGCGTATGCATACTGTGTCCACATTCATGAGTGAGAGTGAAAAGGCTATTTAAATCATCGTGATGATTTAAAAGAATGAAAGGATGAACACCGTATACACCAAAATTATAAGCGCCGGAACGTTTTCCTGGCGTTTCTCTCACGTCAATATAACGCTTATCTTTAAAGCTTTTTAATGTTTCAATATATTCTTCACCTAATGGAGCTAGTGATTCGATCATCATGTCAAACGCTTTGTCATATGGAATGTCTTGTTTTACACCCGCTACTAAATCAACGCTCAAGTCGTACTGGCGTAGTTCATCTACATGTAATTTTTCTTTTCGAAGTTCATTATAAGTATGTAGTGATTGAATATTTTTTTTCGTCGTCTCAATTAAATTTTCATATACTTCTTTCGGAACCATGTCGCCAAATAATGACTTTTCTAAAGCTGATGGATATTTTCTTAGCTTTGAAACAGTAACATTATTTTTAATAGCAGCAGATAAAGTAGAAGCGATAGAATTTTTTAATTGAACGTATGGTTTGTAATAAGCTTTATAGGCTTCTTTACGTTTCTCGCGATTTTCATCTTCTATTAACTTTGCATACATTCCGCGCGTTAAAGTAACTTTTTCTCCCTCATCAGTAGTCACTTCACCAAATAGTATATCTGCATTATTTAACATGCCGTATGTATGCTGTGGGGAGGAAAGTGCTTCACCCATTTGTGATAAAATCTCTTCTTGGTCTTTATTCAATACGTGTTTTTTATAACGGTATAATTCAAATAAGTCTTCTTTATAATATTGTAAACCTTCTGCTTCTTCTATGTAAGAATGTAATGTGTTTTCATCTACGCTAAGTAAGAATGGGGAAAAGAAAGATTTAGCCGCACTTACTTTCACGTGTAATTGTGATACTTTATCGACAAGAGATTGAGCGTCAGTATCGCGCGTATCAAGATCAGATTGTAATCGTGCATAAGCGAACATTAAAGATATTATGCTAGAAATTTCTTCGCTCTTTGTTAAATAGGCTAATAAACTATTGCCATCGTGAATATGTCCATTAAACTCATGTAATTCTTTCGTTAATACTTCAATTTTATGAAAATCGCTTTCCCAATCTTCAATTGTATGATAAATATCAGTTAAATCCCATTTTTCTTTATCATCTACTTGTAGTCGATCTTTAAGTTCTGTCATAATCATTTCCTTTCTAAATATGTAGTTATATTCCTATATAACTATGAAATACAACAAATTGCAAAAAATCCCTGCTGAAAATTGAAAAGCCTTGCTAAAATGACAAGGCTTAAAAAATTATAATGTAATTCCGAATTTTGCATGTAAAAGATTTTTATATTGCACATCTGTAACGTTTTCTTTCGTTTTTTTACCGTTTTTCGCTATTGTCAGACTATCCTTTGTTAAAGATGCATGCCCATCTTCAGTTAATTTTACAATAAGAGGTACTTTGTTAAATGGTGAGCCCTCATGTTCAACGATAATTTCTTGTGCTGCATTTGCTTTTTCTTCATCCACTTCTTCTATATAAAATGCATAGCCTAACGTCCAATCATCAGCAGAAGATTGATCCAAAAACTCATTGTTTTTACGCATCTCTAACATGTAATTTCCCTTTTCAGTCATTTCTTTACGAATACGATAATCTCCTGTAATGGAGTGAATGACTTCACCTGAGAAAGGAATAGGTGTAAGAGGTAAGTATGATCCGAATCCTACTTCAATTAAATAAAGTTCATTATGATGTGCTAAAACAGTTGCGATGTGTCCAGAATCAACAGCCCATATAGAATTTGCAGCATTGTACACTGTTCCTGAAACGAGATGAACATCAAATCCAGCGTCTTTAAGGAAGTAGTACATAGTAGGATTGAGTTCATAACAAAGACCGCCACGGTTGTTTACTAAAATTTTTTCTTTTAGATTTTCTTTTGATATTTCTGTAAAGTTGTTTTCGAGTATATTTAAGTTTTCAAAAGGGACAGTTTGTGCCATCGCGTACATAATGTTAGGTAAATCTTCAAATGAAACTTTTTGTTTTTCTTCTATATGTAATCGTGCGAAAAATTGTTTTTGAAAGTCGGTCATAGAAATCCCTCCGTCATGCTTTTATAGATAAATTGTAAACAATCTTGAATAAGATGTGAAATGAAAACTACTTTGAAGTATTTGTTAAATATGTGAAGTTAGATTAAAAAATAATGTGGGAGAGTGAGAGATTGCTACTTTACTAATTGTAGAACGAATATTATAATAATTCCGATAAACTATGCAAACGTTTTCTTGGAAGGGGATGATGTAAATATGTTGAAAAGAATAACGGTAGTCGGCTTGTCGGTTGTTTTGTATTTACCTAGTATATATGGGGGGAGTAAAGTTTATGCAGATACGGTTAACAATGGAACGTTAATGCAGTATTTTGAGTGGTATGCTCCGAATGATGGGAATCATTGGAATCGTTTGCGTTCGGATGCTGGAAATTTAGCTCAGAAAGGAATTACATCTGTCTGGATACCGCCTGCATATAAAGGAACTACGCAAAATGACGTAGGATATGGAGCGTATGATTTATATGATTTGGGAGAATTCAATCAAAAAGGAACGGTGCGGACGAAATATGGGACAAAAGCACAGCTGAAATCTGCAATTGAAGCTTTACATAAGCAAAACATTGCTGTATATGGTGATGTAGTTATGAATCACAAAGGTGGAGCAGATTATACTGAAACTGTAACAGTTGTCGAGGTAGATCGTAACAATCGAAATATTGAAGTATCCGGTGATTATGAAATTAATGCATGGACAGGGTTTAACTTTCCAGGGCGTGGCGATGCTTATTCTAATTTCAAATGGAAATGGTATCATTTTGACGGAACGGATTGGGATGAAGGAAGGAAATTAAATCGAATTTATAAATTTAGGGGGATAGGTAAAGCATGGGACTGGGAAGTGTCTAGCGAGAATGGAAATTATGATTATTTGATGTATGCAGATCTTGATTTTGATCATCCAGATGTTGCGAATGAGATGAAAAATTGGGGAAAGTGGTATGCGAATGAATTAAATTTAGATGGCTTTCGTTTAGATGCTGTTAAACATATTGATCATGAATATTTACGCGATTGGGTAAATCATGTCAGACAGCAAACGGGGAAAGAAATGTTTACAGTAGCTGAATATTGGCAAAATGATATTCGAACTTTAAATAATTATTTAGCGAAGGTCAATTATAATCAATCTGTATTTGATGCACCACTGCATTACAATTTTCATTATGCTTCAAAAGGAAATGGGAATTATGATATGAGAAATATTTTAAATGGAACAGTAATGCAAAATCACCCTGCACTTGCAGTTACTCTCGTTGAGAATCATGATTCTCAGCCTGGACAGTCATTAGAATCTGTAGTAAGTCCGTGGTTTAAACCGTTGGCATATGCATTTATTTTAACTCGTGCAGAGGGCTATCCTTCAGTTTTCTATGGTGATTACTATGGGACAAACGGAAATAGTAGTTATGAAATTCCAGCATTAAAAGATAAAATTGATCCGATTTTGACGGCACGAAAAAACTTTGCATATGGTACGCAGCGTGATTATTTAGACCATCCAGATGTAATTGGATGGACAAGAGAAGGTGATGATGTACATGCGGATTCTGGTCTAGCGACATTAATCTCAGATGGGCCAGGAGGATCAAAGTGGATGGAAGTTGGAAAGAATAACGCAGGGGAAGTATGGTACGATATGACGGGTAATCAAACAAACATTGTAACAATTAATAAGGACGGATGGGGGCAGTTCCATGTAAGTGGAGGGTCAGTTTCCATATATGTTCAGCAGTGAACTGGTGATAAAAAAGAAGAGGAAGACTGAAATATAAGTCTTCCTCTTCTTTTTATATTGTGCAAATTTATTTTTCCTGAATCTTTATTGTAATAAAAGAGCTAGTCGACCTTTATAACAACAAGAGAGGCATTGGAATATATAATGTCACCCGTGGCTTCTCTTATTCGTACTCGAATAACATCTCCTTGGTTTAAAGATAATAGATCAGTTCTGGCGGATGTAGCTCTTACTCCAGAACCACCACCAACTCGTGTTTCAATTGCGAATTGAATCGAATCGTTTATTGTAAGATTTAATATGCTAGATGAAATAGCTTGTATCGCAAATACGATTGAAAAGGATACAGAGTATACACCAGTGGTATTAATTGTAATGGAGTTGTCTACTGAATTTAGAGTAGTTCCACTAACAGGTCCTGGAATGGTAAAGTTAACATTTGTATTAACTACTGCTGAAAAACCGATACCTATTTCAGAAGTTATTGTTCCAAATACAGGGAGTATCCCTAAACCGGTTGCTCCAGTAGGACCAGTTATTCCAATTCCGGTAGGCCCTGTAATCCCAGTAGGACCAGTTATTCCAATTCCAGTGGGTCCTGTACCCCCAGTAGGACCAGTTATTCCAATTCCGGTAGGTCCTGTAACCCCAGTAGGCCCGGTCGGAAATGTAAATGGTGGAATTGGTGGTAGTGTGGGACCAATTAAATTTGGTTCAAGAGCGGGCCCATGTAAAATGATGTATTGTTCGCTCATCTAGTAACCTCCTATGATTGCTTGTCATAATTATTAAATGTATTAGGGAAAGTAAATGACATTCGCAATAGCGGAGGCGCTTATTTAATTTTTTTTGCAGCGAAATTAAAGTTATTACTTTAAAGTTCGATACAATAAAAAATAGTATTGTGATTGCTATAGAACTAAATATTAGTATGTTTTTAACGTGATTTTCATATATATTATATTTGCTTTACGATAAAATTCTTACAGTGTAAAATTACGCTATAAGTGTAAAGTGATAATAAATGAGTGTTTTTATACTTGTGGTTATGAGAAGAAGTTCTTTATATAAATCGTAATTTAAAATCCATAAGGACATTTCTGTATAGGCAGTAGTAGCAAAAGGAGAGGCAATATGAAAAAAACAATAATGAAATATAGCATAATGTTTAGTTTATTACTATTAACGTCATGTGATATATCGGATAAAGAAATTGAACAAAAAGCACAAAGTTATACAAAATCGGAGCATGGTATTTCTGTAAAACTAGATCGAATTGAAATAGCCGACCAAGGTAAGGATTTTTTAGGTCCAAACACACGAACAGCTTATGTACAGCAAGTAGATGAACCGCATTTACAATTTCAAATATCCTTCGATGGACGAAGTTCTCCGAAGGTAAATAATGATAACTATAAAATAAAAAAAGGAGCAAATGATTTACGAGAAAGATTCAATACATATTATGAAGAAAAAGGGACTAATACTCTACTTACTTTCGAGCAAATGCAGACGGGGGATATTGTTTTCGATAAGGATGCAGAGAAAAGAATAGTGAAGAAACATCCGAAGCATTATGTTACGGCAGTTTTCAAAAGTAATATCTTTTTGGACGTAAACAACCGTGCACATATGGAAACATTAGCGGAGCTTGCGAGAAGTATTCAGGAATTTAATAAGATAATTGAAAATAGTAAGAGTAGTGTGGATGATATAACGATTCAGTTGCCAAATGCTAATAAGGATGTATTACAACATATTCCGGTAGATTATATAGTAACGGCTGAAGAGGCGAAAAAGACACTTGAGAAAAATGTTGATTATATGAAAGCTTTACAGTCTGCAAGGAAATAGTCTGACACCTTTACTTCTCACAAAACATATAGTATGATGATTTCAGTAAATTAGATTTCAATGACTATAATATAAATTAATGAGAGGTGCTTTTTGTGAGTGCGGTAGGTACTAAATAGGAAAAATTTAATGAAATAAATCGGATAAGACCAGGGGATTTTTATGTATATCATACCCCTAATTTTGTCATGGATTTATTTCGATACCTATGAAGATACCTACAATACTTTATAAAGCGTGTAATAGGAGGATTGCCATCCGTTTTTTTATGGCTTATTTCCTCATATGTTATTACACATGCCTTGTAAATGTAAAAGCTGCGGTATCCCCGCAGCTTTTTTGTATATATTTTAAATGTATAAAAATGGTAATTGAATAATGTAGGGCTCATTGGAATCTAATGAGTAGGTATCTTCATTTATGATAGAAATCAATCAAAGTGAGGAGAAACAAAATGAATACGATGACTTTTGAAAAGTTACAATATAACGAATTAAAGGATATAGTGAAATCTTATTGTGTAAGTGGATTAGGTAAAGAATTATTAAATAAATTAGAGCCGAGTACGAGTATAAAAGTAGTGAGGAATCGCTTGAATGAAACGACAGAAGCGCGAGCTATAGTAGATGCAGAAGGGCATGTTCCTTTCTTCGGTATTTCAAATATTGCTAGTACAATTCAAAAATTAGAAAAAGGGATGATTTTAGATCCTGAAGAGTTAGTAAGTGTTTCAGACTTTTTACGTGGCTGTAGAAAGATTAAAAAGTTTATGTTAGATAAAGAATTTTTTGCGCCAGTATTAGCTTCTTATGCGAATTCAATGACTGAATATAAAAGTATTGAAGAGGAAATCAACTTTTCCATTAAAGGTAATAGTATTGATGCAGCTGCGAGTAAAGAGTTAAAACGAATTCGAAATAACATTGATTCTGTAGACGGAAAAATAAAAGAGCGCTTAACGAAGTTTTTAAATAGTAGTGCAAATAAGAAGTATATTCAAGAGTTCTTTATTAGTAAGAAGGATGATCGGTATACAATTCCAATTAAATCTTCTTATAAAAATCAAGTTGCGGGAAGTATAGTTGAAGCGTCCGCTAAAGGCTCTACTGTATTTATAGAACCACACACGGTTACAAAGTTAAATGCGGAACTCGCTAGTTTGAAAGCAGAAGAAGCGATGGAAGAGTATCAAATTTTAGCGACTTTATCAGGGATGGTAGTAGAAAATATTTATCATATAAAAATTAATATGGAATTAATTAGTCAGTATGATATGGTATTTGCAAAAGCGAAGTTTAGTAAATCGATCAATGGAATAGAGCCAAAGTTAAATGATCATGGCTACATTCATTTAGTAAATTGTAAGCATCCGCTTTTAAGCGGAAAAGTAGTACCGTTACACTTTGAAATCGGTCAAAACTATCGTAGTTTAATTATTACAGGACCAAATGCAGGCGGGAAAACAATTGTATTAAAAACAATCGGATTGTTAACTTTAGCGACAATGTCAGGATTGCACATCGCTGGAGATAAAGAAACAGAAATTGCTATTTTCGAAAATGTATTTGTAGATATTGGTGATAATCAAAGTATCGAAAATGCACTAAGTACATTTTCATCTCATATGAAAAATCTATCTGAAATTATGAGGATGTCAAATAATAATACGCTACTATTATTTGATGAGATAGGAAGCGGGACTGAACCGAATGAAGGGGCAGCACTTGCAATTTCTATTTTAGAGGAGTTTTATCTTGCAGGATGTACTACAGTTGCAAGTACGCATTACGGTGAAATTAAACGATTCTCAGAAATGCATGATGATTTTATGAATGCGGCGATGCAATTTAATAGTGAGACGCTAGAACCACTTTATAAATTAGTAATCGGTAAATCAGGTGAAAGTAATGCGCTTTGGATTGCGAATAAAATGAACGTAAGAGAGCGTGTACTGCAAAGAGCGAAAGAGTACATGGAAAATAAAGAATATCGTTTTGAAAAACTGAATGAAAGCAAAATTAGAAAACCGAAATTTGTGCAAGAAAAAAGAGAAAATCATTACGAGTACAAAATCGGCGATCGTGTAAATGTATTAGATTATGATGATTTTGGTATTATCTATAAGGAAATAGATAATTTCTATAACGTCGTTGTATATTATAACGGTGAATTCGTTGAAGTGAATGTAAAACGTATTACGTTAGAGGTAGCAGCAAAAGAATTATACCCAGAGGGATACGATTTAAATACACTATTTGTCGATTATAAAGAAAGAAAAATGCAACATGATATTGAGCGTGGATCGAAAAAAGCGCTTCGTAAAATCCAAAAAGAAATAAGAAAGAATAGAGAATAAGTTAAAATGGTAACGATTAGACAAGAACAACAAAGTGATTATAAAAAAACAGAAGAAGTTGTACAACAAGCATTTTTAAAAGAAGAATTCAGTGATAAAACAGAACATGAACTTGTGAGTCGTATTAGAAAATGTGACGCGTTTATTCCTGAATTATCAATCGTTGCGGTAAATGAAGAAATTGTTGGGCACATTCTGTTATCAAAAATACAGATAGAACAAGGTGCAACTTCTGTAGAATCATTAGCACTTGCACCGGTTTCAGTTGCTAGGGGCCATCAGAAAAAAGGAATTGGTGGAAAACTTATTGGAGCTGCGTTAGAAAAAGCGAAAGAACTTGGATACGGGTCAGTTGTAGTATTAGGACATCCAGAGTACTATCCGAAATTTGGCTTTAAGAAAGCAAGTGAGTGGAATATAAAAGCACCATTTGAAGTGCCTGAAGAGGTGTTTATGGTGGTGGAATTAAGGGAGAATGCTCTTGAAGGTGTATAAGGAGTTGTTCAGTATTCGAGTGCATTTGCTGAATAGGAATATCAGTTAAGAAATGTAATCATAAAAGATGCTATCTTTTTGTAGAGATATACAGAAAGATAGCTTTTTTTATTAAGCGAATTCACTTACGTATATTTTGCTCAATGAATAATTAAGGTGGTAAAATTGATATAGAAATGTAAAGGGAGAGAATATGATGAAGAATCGAGAAACAGATAGCAATGAGAATGTAGTTACGTTATATGTTACAAGACACGGAAAAACAATATTAAATACGAATCATCGCGCGCAAGGCTGGGCAGACTCCCCGCTAGTAGAAAAAGGTGTGGAAGTTGCCTCTAATTTAGGAACGGGATTAAAAGATGTTCATTTTATGAATGCATATAGTAGTGATAGCGGCCGAGCGATTGAAACTGCTAATTTAGTATTAAAATATAGTGAGCAATCAAAGTTAAAACTTGAGAAAAGAAAAAAATTACGAGAATTAAACTTTGGTATTTTTGAAGGTGAAAAACTTGAAAATATGTGGGATGTGGTTGGAAAAGCTGCAGGCGTTGCATCACCAGAAGAACTTATGAAGTTTTCTATTCAAGAAGTGATTAATCTTATTAGAGCAGCAGACCCTACGAAACAGGCGGAAGATTGGGAATTATTTTCTACTCGTATAAAAGAAGAGATTGATAAAATTAGTGAAGAATCTGCTGCAAATGGTGGCGGTAACGTTTTAGTTGTCGTTCATGGGCTCTTGATTACTACCTTAATCGAAATGTTAGACAGTAGCAAAACAAAACTTGGAGTAGAAAATGCTAGTGTGACGAAGATTGTATATCAAGATGGAACATACACAGTCGAGTCTGTTGGAGATATGAGTTATGTTGCAAAAGGGAAAGAAAGTGTGGAAATATAAAAATAAGAAAAGGAAGGTAGAGAAATCTAGCTTCCTTTTCTATTTGTGAATTACGGGATTAATAAAATCTTCCCTGTGCTTTTTCTGCTCTCTAATAAATTATGTGCAAGAGCACCATCTTGTAAGGCGAATGTAGTAGGATTCGCAATGTTTAATTTTCTAGTAGTGATCCAATCAAATAATTGAGTAGAGCGCTTTTTACGTTCTTCATACGTAGTAAGCACGTTCCAAAGGTCTCCGCCAGTTAATGTTTTCGAAGTATCCATAAGCATACGTGGATCAACAGGCGCAGGATTACCGCCGGCCATTCCGTAAAATACGACAGTACCACCAGTTTTAGTAGCGTTAAAACTTTCCTCTAACGTAGAACCTACGGATTCATATACAACATTTACTCCATCACCGTTTGTCATTTCAATTACTTTCGTATGCCATGCTTCCGTATATAAAAATACGTGGTCAGCACCAGCTAATGTAGCTATTTGTGCTTTTTCTTTTGATGACGTGAGGCCGATTACTGTTCCGCCTAGTAGTTTAATGATTTGGATAAGAAGTTGCCCAACACCACCAGCTGCGGCATGTACTAAAGCTATATCACCTTGTTTTATTTCATAGCTATCTTTCGTTAAATAATGTGCTGTTAATCCTTGTAATAAGACAGAAGCGGCTGTTTCAAAAGAAATAGAATCTGGAAGTATAATTGCTTTCTCAGATGGAACGGCAACTAGTTCTGCATTAGCAAATGGTACATCAGCAAATGTAATACGATCTCCAGAATTAATATTCGTAACGTCAGCTCCTACTTTTTCAACAATGCCAGCCCCTTCATAACCTAATATATACGGCGGGTTGCCAGCGAGATGATAATCACCGCGGCGTCTATAAATGTCGGCGAAATTTAAACCGATTGCTTTCGTACGGACAAGAACTTCATTTGGATTTATGATTGGATCATTTAGTTCTTTATATTGTAGTACATCCGGATTTCCGAACTGTTCGAAACAAAGTGCTTTCATATGGAATACCTCCATTTATATTGTTTGTCGATGCTCTTTATCATACAATACAAATATCGATAGATAAAGAGGATTATTTCGATGAAATCAATCGAAATTTACGATTGAAAAGAGGGATGAGAAATGGAGATAAAACAATTAGTTACATTTAAAATAGCCGCGGACACTTTGAATTTTACACAAACTGCGAAGAAATTAAACTTTGCTCAATCGAGCGTAACAGCGCAAATTAAAACGTTAGAAGCTGAGCTAGGTACGCCGTTATTTGAAAGATTAGGAAAACGCCTTTTCTTAACTGAAGCAGGTAGGAAGTTTCAACTATATGCCGACAAGATGATTGCACTCAGTAACGAAGCAAAAATGGCTGTGAAACATGATGAGGGAATAGCAGGTACATTAATAATCGGTGCGCAGGAAAGTCAATGTACATATAGACTTCCTTCTATATTAAAGAGGTTTAAAGCACAATTCCCTCAAATAAAACTTATATTTAAACCAGCGCATTCCAATAAAGATGCGAAGGAACAATTGATGGAGGGAAAAGTCGATCTTGCCTTTATTTTGGACGAATGTAAAACAGAAGATGCTTTACATGTGGAGCCGCTTATGAAAGAAGAATTAAAAATAGTAGCTGCTTCAGGGCATCATTTACTCGAGAAAGCTTCCATTTCTACAAAAGATTTAGAAAGTGAGACGCTGTTGCTAACAGAGCTAGGGTGCTCGTACCGGACTTTATTTGAAGAGCTACTTCGTACAGAAGATGTGTATCCAGCAAATAAAATTGAGTTCGTTAGTGTAGAGGCAATTAAACAATGTGTTATTGCAGATTTAGGAATAGCTGTTTTACCAGCGATAGTAGTAGAAAAAGATATACGAGAAGGGACGATAAAAGAGTTACATGTAGAAAGTGCAATCTCACCAATTTACACACAAATTGCTTGGCATAAAGATAAATGGATGACAGTGCCACTGCAGCAATTTATTGATGTAACGAGGGAGTTTCTTACAACGGATTAAGTGGAGAAATATTTATTTTATATAAAAGAAAAAATGGCACTTTTGTATAAAGAACCGATGCTTGCATGTAACAAGTATCGGTTCTTTTATGTTTTAAATGAAGAATGCTATAAAGTGAAACTTTAATCAGTGGGGGGTTCTTCATCCCCCACTGATTATTAGTTGAACCAATCGGACTTTAATGGGCAGTAAGACCCC